>CAZADU010000458.1:0-10525 GCA_964483945.1 uncultured bacterium | reverse complement strand
CATCGCAGGTGTCAGCAGCCGGGGCGATGCAGATTTGCAGTGTCGGGGGAGCGAGCCGGAACAGCTCCGGGCAGAACGGCAGGCCGTTCCCATCGCGATCCGAGACCTGCTCGAGGAGCCCGTTGAGCTGCGCCAGGGAGGGGTCGGCGAGAACATTCGTAGAATCCACCTGAACCGTCAGGCGCAGGAAGTCGCTGCGGCCCGAGGGGATCATCGGCTCGCCGCCGGTCGTGAACGCGACGAAGCGGATCTGGTCACCATCCTGGTGCCATGTCACGAACGTGCCCGGCGCACTACCGGCATACCGCACATCGAGTATGCGGATCGGGTCGTAGGCCCGGAGCCAGCCTTGCGCCCCCCAGATCGCCGGTCCGGTCCGCACCGGCATGTTGACCTTGCCCACCCCTCCGCGCGGGATGGTCGCCGCGCAATGGGGCGTCAGGCTGTCACGAGGCGGCAGCCACGCTTCGACACAGGTTCCGCCCTGGCAATCCCGCGACACCTCGAAGGCGATGCCCTGCTTGTACGAGATCACGGAGTCCGGTTTCGCCGTGTCGAGCACGCGCACTACAACGGGGAGTCTCAAGAAGTGCGAGCCCGCCGCGAACGCGCCGATGGGCGTGGACAGCGACTCGGCATTGCACGTCAGTTCGGCGCACAGCGGCCGCCAGTCCACGACGGCCTGGAACCCGGCGGCGCTGTCGTACGAGAGCGACGACAGGTGCACGCACGGATGGCAGCCGTTCTTCTTCATCTTCAGCGACAGCGAATCCCCGGGGCAGCGCCGTGCCGGCGTGACCTCGAACGACACGAACGAACGCACGAGCGAATCGAGCGGTGGCTCCACCGCACAGTTGGGCTCGACCTGGTAGGTGTACTCGCGCGTCAGTGTCTCCGCACTCGCGAGCGTGTCGGTGCAGCTGCGCACCTGATGCACCAGCGTGAACCGGCTCGAGAGCTGGAGTGCCTCCGGCAGGGAGACGCTGGCCGAGAACGGCACGATCACGCCCGGGCAGACCGTGCCGCAGGTGTCCGCGACGAAGTCCGCCAGGAGCACAGTGAACGGCGCCCCCACGGGCAGCTCGCGGAAGCCGCGAAACTGGAAGCACGGGCTCGGCAGGTACCCCGAGATGGTGACGGGCACGGGCTCGCCGGGACATACGCGCGGCGGGCAAGTGTCGCAATCCGCTCTGCCGATGGTGACGTGCTGGATGTAGCCGATTCTCGTCGTGTCTTGGATCGGCGGTGCCGGAGGGGGCGGCGGCGGCCCATCCGCGAACGCGTGCGAGGCGGTCACGAGGGCCAGCGAGGCGATGGTCATCGCGAGCCAGCGGAAGATGGGGGACATGCGCATGGACATCCTCATCAGGGGAGTGCCCGGTCGGGCTGTGGATGAGGATTCCGCGATGGCGGGCCAGGGTCAAGGGATCTGTGCGCCCTCCGGGCCGGCCAGACGGGACCAGCGAACGGGCGCGGGAACCCGCCTGCGGCCTCTCGCGACGCGCCCCTCGTCAGGGCGATACCACACGAGCCGCGAGATTCACGGCTAGCACGGCTCAGCGCAACGGCTTGCGCGCTACCAGCAGGGCACGGTCACCCAGCACGTGAAACGACCGCGTGAGCGGCAGGTTCACGCGATCCAGCACGTTCATGGCCAGCGCCTGAGCCGCGCTCTTCTGCCCATGGGGGCGGCCGGGTGGGATCTTGGCCTGCTCGATCCCCAGCACCTCGAGCCCGCAGCGTTTCGCGAGGCCCGCGAGCGAGCCCGGGCGGAACTCCCACAGGTGGTAAGGCGGCTCGCGCAGCACGATGTCGCGGCCGAGTATCCCGTAGAGCCATAGACCGGCGCGGCGAGCGATTGAGTTCGTCGTGAGGGGTCCACGCACCACGGCATGCCCGCCGGGAGCCAGCACACGCGCCAGCTCGGCGAGCGTCTCGCGGCAATCGGGCACATGTTCGAGCACGTCGCCCATGAACACCACGTCGTACGCGTCTGCCGCCAGCGGCGCATCGTGCAGCGTGCCCTGGTGCACATCGAGCCCGAGCGAGCGTGCGTGCGCCACGGCCTCGGGCGACAGTTCAACGCCGGTCACGCTCCAGCCGCGCTCGCGCGCGCGCTTCAAGAGCAGCCCGCTCGCACAGCCCACCTCGAGCAACCGGCCCTGCCCACGAAAGTGTTCCAGACGGTCCAGCAGCCCATCATTCTCGGAGCGGAATGCTGCCTCATCGGTGGAACATGCGTCGCTGCGCCCGCAGCGGAAGTCCTGCTCGAAGTACTCGGCCGAATACATGCGCGCGAGTGTGTCCCCGACCGGCTGCACGCTCAGGAACAGCATGCCGCAGTCGCGACAGTGCGCGGCCGGGAACCGCCCGCCCTGCCACTCGTAACACAATGGCACGCGTGCGATCCGGCGCGAACCGCAGGCGAGGCAGTGGTCGAGCGTGCGCGTCTGCAGCACGCTCATGCGCGGCGGGCAGTGGGCGCGGCGGCGATCGAGGGGCCGGAGGCCCCAAGACCTGCAACCCTGCCGGAGCCCACGAGCACCGCAGCGTCGCCGGGGTCCACGAAACCCGCAGCGTCGCCGGAGGCCACGAGTAGCTCCACGTCGCCGGCCACCCCGAGGCTTCTCGCGATCTCTCCCCCACCCAGGCAGCGCTCGCCGATGTACATCACGGCGAGCTGCCCCGGCGTGACCGCGAGCTGGGGTTCGTCGAAGCGCACTTCGAGCGTGCCGTCGTGCCTCGGCCACAGCGTTGCGGCGGCTCCCGCATGGTTATAGCGAATGCGCACCTGCGCGCGGGTGCCCGCCGCGGGCGGCGCGGGCATGAGCCAGTTCACGCGCGCGGTCACCAGCCCGGTGCGCTCGAGGGAGGCGCGCGGACCCAGCGTGACCGTGTTGGCGGCCGCATCGATCGCCACCACGTACAACCGCTGCGCGGCGGCGATGCCCAGCCCCTTCCGCTGACCGATGGTGTAGTGGACGATGCCCCGGTGCGTGCCCAGCACGTGGCCCTGCGCATCCAGAAACGCTCCGGGTGCGCTGCCGCGCGTCTCGCCGATCGTGCCGGTGATGTAGCCGGCGTAATCGCCGTCCGGAACAAAGCACAGGTCCTGGCTCTCGGGCTTGTCCCACACCGACAGCCCGAGTCGCTGCGCGTGTACTCGCACCTCGGACTTCTCGAGCTCGCCGAGCGGGAACGCGATGCGCGACAGCACGCCGTAGGGAATCGTCGCGAGCGCGTAGGTCTGGTCCTTGGCGGCGTCGCGCGCACGCAGCAGCGCCCACGAGCCGTCGGGCTCCTGCCCCACGCGCGCGTAATGCCCCGTGGCGAGCTTGTCCGCCGCGGCCAGTTCCATGCGGCGGACGAGGTCGCCGAACTTCAGGTGCTCGTTGCACGAAGCACACGGGTAGAGCGTGCGGCCGGTGGCGTAGCCCTCGACCCACGGCAGCATGACGCGCTCGCGAAACACGTCCTCGGCGTCGACCACGTGGTAGGTGAAGCCCATGCGCATCGCCACGCGGCGCGCGTCATCCATGGCATCCAGCGTGCAGCAGGCGCGCGGCGACAGCGGCGTCTTGCCATAGCACGCCAGCTTCAGCGTCACACCCGTGACGTCGTGGCCCTGCTCCGCCAGCAGCGCGGCTGCGACTGCCGAGTCCACGCCGCCGCTCATCGCGGCCAGCACACGCATCGCGCTCACGCCGGGCTGCCCGCCGACGCTCGCGCGGCGCGCACCGAGTCGGCGATGCGCGTGACCGCAGCAGCCAGGTCGTCCGCGCGCGTGGTGCGACCGAGCGAGAAGCGCAGCGCGCAGATCGCCAGTTCGCGCGGCACACCCATGGCGGTGAGCACGGGTGAGGGCTCCACGCCGCCGCTGGCGCACGCTGCACCGGCCGATGCCGCGAGACCTCGCGCATCGAGTGCGAGCAGCATGTGGTCGGCGCGCGCACCGGGGAACGACACGTTCACCGTGTTGGGCAGCCGCGGTGCGTTCTCGCCGTGCACCACCAGGTCCGGCACCGCGAGGCGCAGCTCGGCCTCGAAGCTCTTGCGCAGCGCCAGCAGCCGCGCGCTCTCGTCAGGCAGCTCGCGCGCGGCCAGTTCGGCTGCCACACCCAGCCCGACGATGCCCGGCACGTTCTCGGTGCCGCCGCGCAGCCCATGCTCCTGCGCGCTGCCGCGGAACAACGGCTCGAGCGGTGCGCCCTTGCGCACTACCAGCGCCCCAGCGCCCTTGGGCCCGCCGAACTTGTGCGCGCTGAACACCAGGTAGTCCACGCCGAGTGAGTCGAAGTCCACCGGCACCTTGCCCGTGCCCTGGACGGCGTCGCAGTGCACGCGCATGCCGCGCGCACGCGCGCGTGCGGCAAGCGCGGCCACCGGCTGCATCACGCCCGTCTCGTTGTTGGCGAGCATCAGCGACAACACGCTCACCCCCGCGGGCAGCTCGTTCACCGCGTCGGGGCGCGTGATGCCGCTTGGCTCGCATGGCAGCACGGAGTGCTCCCAGCCGAGACTCTCGAGCACGTCGGCCGCGCCATGCACGGCGTGGTGCTCGATGGCGGCAAAGGCTACGCGCTTGCTTCGCTCGCGCTGCGCCCACGCGCTGCCCACGATGGCGAGGTGGTCGCCCTCGGTGCCGCCCGAGACGAACACCAGCGCCTCGGGCTTCGCACCCACGAGCGCGGCCGCCTGCTCACGCGCATGCTCCAATGCCGCGCGCACGCGCTGGCCGTCCCGGTGTGCGCTCGAAGGATTCGCCCCGAGGTCTCGCAGGGCGTGGGCCATGGCCTCGGCGACCTCGGGGCGAACCGGCGAGGACGCGTTGTGGTCGAGGTAGATCGTGTCCGGCATGGGGTCGGCGCGCCGCGCGCTGCGCGCGCTAGCTCCCTGCGAGGAAGCGCTCGAGCACGTCGATGCTCTCCTTCGCGCTCTGCGCCTCGGGTGAGGCCGGCGCGATCTCCACGACCTTCTTCCACATGCGGATGGCGTCGCGGTAGAGCCCCGCGTCGGCGAACGCCACGCCCATGGTGAAGTAGGCGCAGTACGAGCGCGGCTGCCTGGAGATCAACGAGCGCAGTTGGTCCATGGCCTCGCTGTGCTTGCCCTGCGCGTAGAGCGACGTGGCCAGCCGGCAGGCCGCCAGCGAGTCCGTCGGGGCCAGCGTCATCGCCTGCTTGTAGAAGCCCTGAGCTTCATCGGCCCGGCCCACGTTGTCGAGCGCCACGCCGAGGTTCACCAGCACCTTGACCTGCTTGGGCTTTACGCGGTTGGCCTTGTCGAACACGCGCGCGGCCTCGGCGTTCTTCTCGCGGTCGAGGTACATGATGCCGAGCTTGTAGAGGTTGTCGAACTTGGTCGAGTCCTTCGCCACGGCGCGCTCGAGCAGCACGAGCGAGTCGGTCACCGCGGGCGCGGCGGCCGGCTTGGCGGCGGGCTTGGTGTCGGCGGCATGGGCGGGCAACGCCAAGGTGAGGGCGACGAAAGCCGCGAGAACCGGCAGGACACGCTTCACGGGCAACCTCCAGCAGATGGTCGAGAGACACTTATAGAGCGCGAGAGATGATACCACGGGCGGAAATGGCCGCGGAAACGGCTGGATCCCTTCCATGCGGCGGGCACGGAACCCCAAGCCACGCGCGTTGGCCTAGCCGTGAGGTCGCAGCCGGTCGCCGGGCCACCGCGGTCGGCGGCGACCGGCGCGACTTGCCGCCCTCAGGCCCCCACCACGGCCGCCTTCGCGAGCGCCTGCTCGAGGTCGTCCCACAGGTCGTCCACCGTCTCGATGCCCGCCGAGATGCGCACCAGCCCCTCGGGGATGCCCGCGCGCTTGCGGCCCTCGGGGCCGATCATCTTGTGCGACGTGTGCGCCGCGAGGCTGGCCAGGGACTCCACGCCGCCCAGGCTCGCACCGTGGCGGATGATGCGCAGCGCGTTGACCACACGCAGCGCGGCGTCGGCACCGCCCTTCACGCCGAAGCCCAGCAGCGGGCCGAAACCCTCCTTCATCTGCTTGGCCGCAATCGCGTGGCTGGGGTGGTCGGGCAGGCCCGGGTAGAACACCTGTGCGACCTCGGCGTGCCCTTGCAGCCGCCGCGCCAGTTCCAGCGCGTTGGCGTTGCCCGCCCGTACGCGCAGCGGCAGCGTCTTGAGGCTGCGCTCCAGCAGCCACGCCATGGTGGGCTCGGCGATCGGCCCGAATGCCGTGCGGGCTTCGTACACCGGTGCGAGTGCGGCGCGCGATCCCGTCGCCACGCCGGCGAGGAGGTCGCTGTGGCCGCCGAGCGACTTGGTGGCCGAGTAGAGCACCAGGTCGCAGCCCAAGGCGAGCGGTTGCTGGCCGATGGGCGAGGCGATGGTGTTGTCGATGGTGACCGTCGCACCCTTCTCATGCCCGAGGCGCGCCGCGGCAGCGATGTCGAAACAGACGAGCGTCGGGTTGATGGGTGACTCAAGGTGCAGGAGCTTCGTGTTCGGCTTGAACGCCGCCGACCAGGTTTCAGGCCGCCGCGAGTCCACGAACGTGTGCTCCCAGCCCAGGCGCTCCCGCCCCCACGCCAGCAGCGCCTGGGTGCCGCCGTAGCACGGGTCCACGCACACGACGTGGTCGCCGGACTTCAGAAGGGCCAGGAACGTGGTGCTGATCGCCCCCATGCCCGACGGGAACAGCAGTGCGCCCTCGGCGCCCTCGAGTGCGGCCAGCCGCTCCTCGGTCGCATGGATCGTGGGGTGCCCCTGGCGTTGGTAGAAGGCACCCGCGCTCTTCTGGTCCTGCGCCACCATCATCGAGGCGAGCGAGTCGAACGAGAACGTGGCGCTGTGCACGATGGGCGTGCTCATGGCACCCGTCGCGGCGAGGTGCGGGCCATGGACGGCGCGAGTCTCGATGCCGGGTTGGCGAACTGGCTTCACGTCGGACCTCCCGGTGGCGGCTGGGGGTGGGTTTGGTTACGGTGCCCGCATCTTGAGCGAGGCCCGCCCGTGAAGCCAGTGCCGACTTCGGAGGTCCGGCGCATTCTGTTCGTCCGCCCGCGCTTCCTGGGCGACGTGTGCCTGACGCTCCCCGCCGTGGACGCGGCACTTGCCGCCTGCCCCGGGGCGCGTGGCGCCTACCTCACGGAAGCGCCGCTGGCTCCATTGCTGGCCGGCGACCCGCGCTTCGCCGAGGTGTTCACCGTGCCGGCCAAGCCGACGCTCGGCCAGACCGTCGCGCTCGTGCGCCAACTGCGCGCGTTCGCACCCGACGTGGCGTTCGACTTCTTCTGCAATCCGCGCACTGCCGTGTGGACGCGTGCATCGGGGGCACGCGTGCGCGTGGGCTACCCCGGCAAGGGCTGGCGCTCGGCGCTCTACACGCACCACGCGAGGCCGCGCGTGCTGTCGTCCGTGGCGTTTCACGCCGCCTCGGTGGCCGCCCTCGGCTGGCCGGTGCCGGCGGGGGACGTCTCGCCGCGGCTGGTGCTCGGCGAGGGCGTGCGCGCCGAGGCACGTGCGGCGCTCACCGCGCTGGGTGTGCCCGAGCGCGTGCCTCTGCTCGGCATGCACCCGGGCGCGCGCTGGCCGACGCGCCGCTGGGCACCGGATCGTTTCGCCGAGCTGGCCAAGCGCGCACTCGAGGCGCACTCGGAGCTGTTCGTGCTGGTCTCGGCCGGCCTCGGAGAGGGCGAAATGGCGCGCGAAGTGCTGTCCGGCCTGCCGGCCGAACGCGCGCGCATGGTGGAGGGCTGGCCGATCGCGCGTTTCGTGGCGCTGCAATCGCTGTGTGCGGCGTTCGTCTGCGGGGATACCGGTCCCGTGCACACGGCGGTCGCGGCCGGAGCACCCACGTTGGGGCTCATGAGCCGCAACCGGCCGGCGATGTTCTTCCCCTACCCCGAACGAGACGGCCACCGTGCATACTGGTCGCGCGTCGAGTGCTCACCGTGTGACCGAGACACCTGCGATGACCTGCGCTGCCTGGCGCGGCTAACGGTGGACGGCGCGTGGGCGCGGCTCGAAGGGATGCTGGCGGGGCGCTAGTGGCGCGTCGTGCTAGGCTGGCCCCCCCCACGTCGGAGGTGCCCGATGTCCCGCCCGATCATCACGTTCCTCTCCGACTTCGGCCTCGAGGACTGGTTCGTCGGCGTTGTGCACGGCGTGCTGTACGAACGGGCCCCCGATGCGCACATCGTGGACCTCGCGCACTCGGTACCGCCGGGTGACGTAGTGCGCGGTGCGTTCATGCTCGAGGCGGCCGCCGCGGACTTCGCACCCGGCACCGTGCACCTGGCAGTGGTGGACCCCGGAGTGGGCACCGAGCGCCGCGCGCTCGCGGTGGCGGCCCGAGGGCAGTACTTCGTTGGCCCCGACAACGGCCTGCTCGAGTGGGCGCTGTCGGCGCCCGACGCGCGAGCGCACTCGCTCACCGAGACTCGCCACTTCCGCCAGCCCGTGAGCCGCACGTTCCACGGGCGCGACGTGTTCGCGCCTGCCGCAGCAGCACTGGCGCGCGGCGAACCCATCGAGGCGCTAGGGCCGCGTATCCTCGATCCGGTGCGGCACGCGAGCGGTGGGCCAATACGGCGCGGGGACACGCTGACCGGACAGGTGGTGTTCGTGGACCGCTTCGGCAACGCGCTCACCAACCTCACCGCGGCGAGCCTCGTGGCCGCCTGGGGTTCGACCGCGGGCGACCATGGCTACGAGGTCTCGACAGTCGGCCGCCGCATCGACGGGCTGTCGCGCTCCTACGGAGACGCGCCGGTGGGCACGGTGGTGGCCATCCTGGGTTCGAGTGGCCGGCTCGAGATCGCGCAAGTGGGAGGCGCGGCCAGCGACCGGCTCGGGCTCGGTGTAGGCGACGCAGTCACGGTGACGCGGCGCGACTGAGCGGCGCCAGGGCTCACTTGAGCAGCGTGACCCGCCGCGTGAACACCTGCCGGTCCGCCGATGCGCGCACGAAGTAGACGCCCGCATTCGCGGCACGGCCCTGCTCGTCGCGGCCGTCCCACACCAAGCGGTGCACGCCGGGCTCGAACTCGCGCTCGGCGATCGTGCGCACGCGGCGGCCGTCCACGGAGAACACCTCGACGTTCACTCGGCTGGAGCGCGCGAGCGCCAGTTCCACCATGGCATGGTCGCGGAACGGGTTCGGCGCGGGCAGCGACAGCGCCGTCTGCTGAGGCGTCACCGGCGGCGCGTCACGCGTGACGGGCAGCGTCACCGGCTGGTTGAGCGCGTCACGGGCGAACGCCGGACGCAGCGCGAACGCCGGGTCGCCCGCGCCCACCACCTCGAATGTGAACGTGGCCAGCAGCCCCTCGCCCGTGAACCCAGCACCCGCGGCACCCAGCAGCGCCACGTCGGCCGCGCCCGGCGCCGGCGAGAGCAGCACGCCGTCCAGGTCGGAGACGAACGCACCCGCAGCCGCGCTCACCGGCCTCACCACGGCCGGGTCCCACTCCAGCGCCAGCGAGGCGGCTTGCACGCGCCCGGTGCCCGAGAGCCACACGCTCACCGCCACGGGCGTACCGGGCGCGACGCGCGACGGCGCGTCTATGCGCAACTGGTCGGCGGCAGCGGCCGGGCCGTGGTCGGGTCGCGCCGACGCCTGCGGCGCCGCGACCATGTCGAACTGCAGCGCGTACATGACGAGGTCCTCGAAGTTGAGCGCGCCGTCGGTGGTCGGGCGGGCAGTCACCGAGAAATCGGTGGTCGGCCCCACGTCGAGATAGGCGAACGGCGCCACGGCCGCACCACTCGTGCCGTAGTGGGCGCCCAGCAGCGACAGGTCGGCCACGTTCACGTGGTTGTCGCCCGCGCCGGCGGTGACCCCATCCGAGACATCGCCCAAGTGGTAGTTTAGCGTGCCCGACGAGCGGTTGGACGCGCCCGACACGTTGAGTCCCTCGCCGCGCACGAACGCCACGTAGTACCAGAAGTCGCGCGCGGATGGCTCGTCGAAGCCGCCCGGCGCGGAGACACCCGTGAGCACCCACGGGCCGGACGGCGGGTACGAAGGCACGTCGGGCGCAGCTCCGCCGGCGTTGTCGTACAGCGGATAACCCGTGAACGGCGCGCGGTAGACCTCGACCGTGGTGCCCGGTGCCGTCGGCGACCACGACAGTGCGATGCGCGCCGTGCCGTCGGCATCGTTGCCGCTCGTGGCGCGCACGGCGGTGAGATTCGTGATCGTGGCGATCGTCACCTCGTTCACCGTCAGCGTGACAGGCACGTCGGTGAAGCCGGCGCCGTCCAAGGCACGCACACTGAACGCGTGGACACCGGGGCCCTGCGCCTCGGTCGGCGTCCAGGTGAACACGCCCGAGCTGGAACCGATGGCCGCGCCGGTGGGCGCTCCCACCAGAGAGAACGTCACGGTCTGCACCGGCACGTCGCTGTCCGTGGCGGCGGCGGTGAATGTGTACGCCACGAGTTCGGGGATGGTGGCCGCGCTCGGCACGCCCGTCCCGACCGGCGCGACGTTCACCTCGGTCACGGTGAGTGAGATGGCTGCATCGGTGTTCAGGATGCCGTCGGTGAC
>CAZADU010000457.1:0-1780 GCA_964483945.1 uncultured bacterium | reverse complement strand
CCCGATGATGAGCACGCGCGCGCGAGCACTCGCGACCTCTGGCAGCGGTTGCGGCGCGGATGCGGCGCGCGTCGCTGAGCCGCGGCCGTCGCGGGACCGCGCGGCGGCCGGCAGCGGTGCGGAGAGTTCGTCGGGCTCACTCCGCCCAGCGGCATCCGCCGCCGCGGCGGCTGGCGCCGAGTGCCAGTCGGCGAGCGCCAACCAGCGCGCCACGAGCGGGGAGTCGCCCGGGTTCTTGAGCCACGCTTCGCGCGTGACGCGCTCGCCGGCGAACAGATCCACCGCGATCCCGGCCAGCGGGGTCTCGAGCACCGGGGCGGCGATCGCGCGGCCCGAGAGCGTGAGCACGGCGCTCGGTGTGTCGGGGTCGTCGCTCTCGATCCTCACCATCGCACTCAGGTCGCCCGCCACGTCCGGGCAGAAGTCGGCTTGCACCAGCAGCTCGTGACGCGGTTCGATCACGGCACTCGCGGGCGTCACCCGGAACCGCGCGTCATTCGTGCTGAGCGCGCGCACGGTAAGTGTTGCGGTTCCGCGGTTCCGCAACAGGAACCCGCGCCGGTCGCAGCCGCCGACGAACGTGTCGCGGAAGCGCAGCGGGAACGGTGTTTCGGGGTGCGAGACGCGCACCAGATGCTCGTTGGAAGCACAGGTGGGGTCCACGAGCACTGAGTTCTGCACCGACAGTTCGATGATGCCGTCGGCGAGCATCACATCGGCAAAGGATTGCGGCACGAAGAACGTGCGACGGGCGAGCACGCAGTCGCCGCCCACCTCGCCCACCGAACCGAGCCGCACGCCCTCTGCCACCAGCACCGCCGACTCGCCCGCGCCGCCGTAGTCGCCGTACACCTCGAGTTCCACGAGCAGCGCCGTGCCGCGCGGGCGATCCACCGCGATCCGGTGCGACGTGCGCGCTCCGCTCACCACATACGAGGCGCGAGACGAGGAGCTGACCGCGCGGGATTGCACCTCGACGTCCGGGGCACCGTCCACGTGCAAGTTCACCGCGACCGGGAAGCGCGGTTCGTCGGGGTCTTCGCTCAGGATATCCAGTTCGGCCGCGTGGTCACCGCCGTCGAGTCCGCTGGCCTGGAGCATCAGCGTCACCGGCATTGCACCACCGGGCGGCACCACGCCGGAGGCGGGCTCGAACGTCAGCCAGTGCGGGTAGGCGTCCACCGAGTAGCGGATCATGGCCTCGAGCACGGGCCCGGCGGACTGGCCGAACGTGTGCGCGAACTCGAGCGTCAGCCCCGATGCCACGACCATGCCACGCCCGAACGAGTAGACCGCCAGCACCGGGAAGCCGAAGTCGTCCTCTGCCACGACATCCGCGGCCTCGGGCAGGCCCAGCAACCAGGCGTGGCTCGCTGACGTGCCCGGCAGGTCGCGGGGCGCTCCCTCGGCGAGCGGGTGTTCGGGCAGCACGATATGCGCCGACAGCGAGGTCTGGTGTTCCACCAGCACGCCGCCCGGCAGTCGCAGCAGTGTGGCGTCGCCTGCATTGAAGCCCCAGCCCGCGACGTGCGCCTCGAGCACTCCTCCTGCGCCGACGAAGTCCTCGAGCTTCTCGGCGTGGTCGGCCAGCCGCGCGTAGGCCCGCACGGGCTGGTCCGAGGCAAGGATCACCACGTGGTAACGGCCGAGATCCAGCGTGTCGAGTTCGGCTGTCGTGGCCACGTCGAACGCGACGCCGTACGAGGACAGCACGTTCTCGTTGGCGTGTGTCGCCCACGGCTCGGCGTCCTGCAGGATCAGCACCGTCGCCCCGGGCATG
>CAZADU010000456.1:0-3373 GCA_964483945.1 uncultured bacterium | reverse complement strand
TGCCTGCGCGCCACGGCCGCCGCCCTGCTCGCCGGCCTCGCCACCGCCGCGCGCGCCGACGCGCCGCCCGCCGCCGTGGTGGTGGACGCGTTCGAGTCGTCCACCGAGTGGAGTGCGATGCCCGCGAGCGGCGTCGAGATGAAGCTGTCGCTGGAACCGGGCGTGCACGGGAACGCACTGCGCGTGGACTTCCACTTCGCCAAGGGTGGGGGCTACGCCGTCATCCAGCGCAAAGTCTCGCTGGACCTCCCGGAGAACTTCAAGTTCACGTATCACTTGAAGGGGGCGACGCTCCCACAGAATCTCGAGTTCAAGCTGCTGGACGACAGCGGGGAGAACGTGTGGTGGTTCAACCGGCCGGACTTCGCCTTCCCTGCGAAGTGGACCGAGGACCGCGTCCGCAAGCGGCAGGTCTCGTTCGCTTGGGGGCCCCGAGGCGGCGGCGAGATCAAGCACGTCGCCGCGCTGGAGTTCGCGATCACCGCCGGCTCGGGCGGCAAGGGTACGGTGTGGTTCGACGACCTCACGCTGGTGCCGATGCCGGTGAGCGCCAGCCCGCCCGCGCCACGTGCGAGTGCCTCGTCGGAGGTGGCCGGTCATCCGGCCGCTCACGCGGCCGACACGTCGCGCGCGACATGGTGGGAGAGCGGCCGGCGCGACTACGCGCCCGCGCTCACCATCGACTTCGGTGTGACGCGTGAGTTCAGTGGCATCGTGCTCGACTGGGCGAGCGGCCTGCATGCGCCCGACTACGTGGTCGAGGGGCGCGAGGGGTGGGGCGAGTGGCGCGATCTGCGGCGCGTGCGCAGCTCGGACGGCGGGCGTGACTGGCTGCAGCTGCCCGAGAGCGAGGCGTCGCAGCTTCGTGTGCGCTCGTTGTCCCCGCGGCTGCGCCGCTCCATCGGCATCGCCGGGCTGTCGATCCAGCCGCTCGAGTGGGGTGCGACCACCGAGCGGTTCCTCATGGAGGTCGCGAAGGACGGACGCCGTGGCGACTTCCCGCGCGGATTTCTCGGTGAGCAGAGCTACTGGACCGTGCTGGGTGTGGATGGCGCCTCCGACGAAGGGCTACTCGACGAGGACCTGCGGCTCGAGACGGGGCGTGGGCAGTTCTCGCTCGAACCGTTCCTGTTCACCGAGCGCGGCCTGCGCACGTGGGCGGACGGCAAGACGTCGCAATCGCTCGCCTCGGGCGACCTGCCGATCCCGACCGCCACTCGCACGGTGGACTCGCTGGTGCTGTCGGTGACGGCATTCGCCCAGGGAGACTCGAGCGCCAGCGAGCTGGTGGCGCGCTACCACGTGCGCAACCTCGAGCCGCGCGCGCGCAGCGTCACGCTGCTGCTCGCATTGCGACCGTTCCAGGTGAACCCGCCGAGCCAGTTCCTGAACATGCCCGGCGGCCCCGCGCGCATCACGTCGATCCGGCGCCACGGCGCTCGCGTGCGCGTGAACGGGGACCGCTGGCTCGCCGTTTCGCGAGCGCCGGACGCGTTCGAGTCCATCGCGTTCGACGAGGGCAACCTGGTCGAGCGGCTGCGCGTCGGCCGCCTCCCGCGCCGCGACACGCTCGACGATCCCGTGGGGCGCGCTTCGGGCGTGATGCGGTGGACGTTCGATCTTCCGGCGAACGGCGAGCACGAGCTGGATGTGCGCGTACCATTCCACGGCGAGGGTGCGACGGCCGAGCCGTTCGACGCCACACGCGCCCGCGGTTGGCAGGTGGATGCCGAGCGCACCTGGCGTGCACGCCTCGGCACGTTCTCGCTCGAGGCGGGCGGTCCCGGCGCCGATATCGCCGCAACGCTCACCGCCCAGCTGGGCTATGTGCTGGTCAACCGCGACGGCGCCGGCATCCAGCCGGGCTCACGCTCGTACGAACGGTCGTGGATCCGCGACGGCTCACTCACCTCCTCGGCGCTGCTGCGCTGTGGCATGCCAGAACCGGTGCGCGAGTACCTCCAGTGGTACGCGAAGTACCAGTATGCGGACGGCAAGGTGCCGTGCTGCGTGGACCGTCGCGGCTCGGACCCCGTGCCGGAGCACGACAGCCACGGCGAATTCATCTTCCTCGCCGCCGAGTACCTGCGGCTCACCGGCGACCGCGCCACGGTCGCGCCGCTGTGGCCGAACGTCCGCGCGGCGGCGGCATACCTCGACACGCTGCGCGCCCAGCGGCGCACACCCGAATGGCGAGCGCGCGACAAGCAGCACTTCTACGGCCTGCTGCCGCCGTCCATCAGTCACGAGGGCTACTCGGCCAAGCCGATGCACTCGTACTGGGACGACCTGTTCGCGCTGCGCGGCTACCGCGACGCCGTATGGCTCGCCGAGACGCTCGGCCGGCCGGACGAGGCGCGCGCGCTGCGCACCAGTCGTGACCAATTCGCGCGCGACTTCGCTGCCGCCGTGAGAGCTGCCATGAAGTTCCATCACATCGACTTCGTGCCCGGCTGCTCCGACCTCGGCGACTTCGACGCCACGAGCACGACCATCGCGCTCTCACCTGTGCAGGCCGGGTCGGTTCTGCCCGAGTCGGCGCTCGTCAACACGTTCGAGCGCTACTGGGAATTCTTCCTGCGGCGCCGAGACGGGCAGGAGGAGTGGGATGCCTACACACCGTACGAACTGCGCAATGTCGGCGCGTTCGTGCGTCTGGGCTGGCGTGAGCGCGCGAACCAGGCGCTCGCCTGGTTCATGGCCGACCGCCGGCCCGCCGGCTGGCGGCATTGGGCCGAGGTGGTGGACCGGCAGCCACGCCACGCACGTTTCCTCGGTGACATGCCGCATACCTGGGTGGGCACCGACTACGTGCGCTCGGTGCAGGAGATGCTGGCGTACGAGCGCGAGAGGGACAGCACGCTCGTACTCGCGGCGGGCGTGCCGCTCGAATGGCTGGACGGACCCGGCGTTCACGTGCGCGGGCTGGTCACGCGCTGGGGGGTGGTGAGCTACCAGCTGCATCGAGTCGACGGCCGCATCCGGCTGGTGCTCGACGGTTCGCGCCTCACGCCGCCCCGCGGCGGCATCGAGTTCGCACCGCCGTTCGACCTGCCGGCCAAGACCGCGGGCCCGGTACAACCGCCCGCCGTCGAGGTGGACGGGAAGCTCATGCGGCTCGGCGCGGACCGTCGCTTCCTGTGGCGCCCGCTCCGCCGTGACGCGCGCGTGCCACGCGCACTGGAGTGGGGGCACACCGACGCGCCGCGCTACGACCCGTATCGCTGACGAACTTCCGTTTGGCTGCGGCTACCGCAGAACCGCCAACTGACTCTCAGCAATGTGGCAGCAGCGGTTTCGGGGCGGGCAGTGGCCATCCGCCGCCTCGGCGACAGGCTGGCGCCGAGTCGCTGAAAACGATCTAGTCCAGCCC
>CAZADU010000455.1:0-7572 GCA_964483945.1 uncultured bacterium | reverse complement strand
TGCAGGAACGCATCCGCCGCTACGGCATCATCGCCGGGCTGGTATTGCTGGCCGCCATGCTGGTCGCGTTCGTGCTCTCGACGCTGCTGCAGGGCGTCATCGCCAGCCCGATCCTGCACCTGGCCGCGGTGACGCACGAAGTCGGCCAGTCGCGCGACTACTCGAAGCGCGCCGTGCCCACGGGTGACGACGAAGTGGGCGAGCTGATCGACGGCTTCAACAGCATGCTGGCCGAGGTGCAGAAGCGCGACGCGCAGCTGCAGACGCATCAGGAAAGTCTCGAGGCCGAGGTGCAGGCGCGCACGCAGCAGCTGCTCGGCGCCAATGCCGAGCTGACCGCGGCGCGTGACCGGGCCGAGGGCGCGAATCGCGCCAAGAGCGAGTTCCTCGCCAACATGAGCCACGAGATCCG
The DNA here is from genome assembly GCA_964483945.1 of uncultured bacterium. Classification (GTDB taxonomy): domain Bacteria; phylum Eisenbacteria; class RBG-16-71-46; order RBG-16-71-46; family RBG-16-71-46; genus JAIOPA01. The sequence continues at coordinate 7,160 of CAZADU010000455.1, read as the reverse complement.
CACGCCGCTCAACGGCGTCATCGGAATGACCGAACTGGCACTCGACACCGAGCTGAATGAGGAGCAGCGCGACTACCTGCAGACCGCGCGCTCGTCGGCCGAGACGCTACTGAGCGTCATCAACGACGTGCTCGACTTCTCCAAGATCGAGGCCGGCCGTCTCGATCTGGACCACACCACGTTCGAGCTGCGCGCCGAACTGGAGACCGCGCTCAAGACGGTGGCGCTGCGTGCGCACCAGAAGGGCCTGGAACTGATCTGCGACGTGCAGCCTGACGTGCCCGACGCGCTGATCGGCGACCCGGTCCGGTTCAAGCAGGTGGTCGTGAACCTGGTCAACAACGCCATCAAGTTCACGAAATCCGGCGAGATCGTCGTGCGGGGATGCATGCAGGAGCACGGCGACGAGGATGCCCTGCTGCACCTCGAGGTGCAGGACACCGGCATCGGGATCCCGCAGGCGAAGCTGAGCACCATCTTCGAGGCGTTCACGCAGGCCGACAACTCGACCACACGACGCTTCGGCGGAACCGGGCTCGGGCTCACCATCTGCAAACGGCTGGTCAACATGATGGGCGGTGAGGTCTGGGCGGAGAGCTCCGAAGGCAACGGCTCGACGTTCCACTTCACGCTGCGGCTCGGTCTCGCGAGCGGCCTGTCGTCCTCGCCGCCCGCTCCGGTCGCCTCAATGGCGGGACTTCAGGTCCTGGTGGTGGACGACAACGCCACGAACCGTCGCATCCTCGCCGAGCAACTCACCGCGCTGGGCCTGGCCGTGACCACCGCCGATGGGGCGCGCGCCGCGCTCACCGAGCTGTGGCGAGCGCGCGCCGAGCACCGCACCTTCTCGCTCATCGTGCTCGACTATCACATGCCGGACCTCGACGGCCTGCAGCTCGCCGAGCGCGTGCGCGACTTCCCGGGTGTGCCGGCCTCCACGATCATGATGCTGACTTCGGGCGGACAGTCCGGCGACGTCGCGAAGTGCCGCGAGCTGGGGCTGGCCGCCTACGTCACCAAGCCGCTGTCCCAGCGTGCTCTCTACCAAGTCGTCGCACAGGTGATCGGTTCCCGCACGCCCAGCCTCGCCCCGGACCCCGCCCTCCCACGGAAGGACTCCACGGTCATGACCAGCCCCGTCCCCGTGTCCGCGGCCGGCACCCCGCAGGCCTCGCTCAAGATCCTGCTGGCCGAGGACAACTTCGTGAACCAGAAGCTGGCGGTGACGATGCTCCAGAAGCGCGGCTACCGCGTGTCCGTCGCCAACGACGGCCTCGAGGCACTGGAGCTGCTGGAACGCGAACCGTTCGACGTGGTGCTCATGGACGTGCACATGCCCAACATGGGCGGCTTCGAGGCGACCGCCGAGATCCGCGAGCGCGAGCGAGCGAGCGGCCGCGCCCGCCTGCCCATCATCGCGCTGACCGCGCTCGCCATGACCGGAGACCGCGAGAAGTGCCTGAAGGCTGGTATGGATGCCTACCTCACCAAGCCTATCAGCGCGCGTGAGCTGTTTGGCGCGCTGTCGCCGATCATGCCGCACTCGTCCACTGCGGAGGCCACGCTCGGCGGGGGCGGCACGCCAGCGGAAACCACACCCGTGCTGGACGTGATCTCGCTGCGCCGCAACATGGACGACGACGAGGAGATGCTGCAGGACATCGTCGGCGCCTTCCTGCGCGATCACGTCACCCAGCTGCGCGACCTGCGGCAGGGACTCGCGTCGTTGGATGGCCAGAGCGCGCTGCGCTATGCGCACACGCTCAAGGGCCTGCTGCTCACACTGGCCGCGCAGCCCGCTGCCGACGCGGCACTCGAGCTCGAGCGCGCCGTGCGCGGTGGCGAGCTGTCACGCGCCACCCAGTTGCTGCCGGCACTGGAAGGGCAACTCGGGCGACTCGTGCCCGAACTGCAGGCACTGCTGCGCAAGGCCGCGTAGGCCGCAGCGCACTGATCTGGCCGGCGCTTCCGCAGCGCCTGACGACAAGGCGAAGGCCCCGTTCGGGAGACTCCGAGCGGGGCCCTCGTCGTTGAGCTCGTTCGCGTAAGTACTAGTCCACCAGCACCACGGTCTGCGTGGCGTTCGTGCTCGAGCCCTTCAGGCGCGCGAGGTACACACCCGGCGAGGCGGTGCGACCGCGGTCGTCCCGGCCGTCCCACGTCACACGGTTGGGGCCGGCGGCGAAACGGCCTTTGGCGAGCATGCGGACCTGCCGGCCCGACACGTCGTAGAGCGCGAGTTCCACCGTCTCCTCGGCCGCGAGGTCGAAGTTCACCGTCATCTCGCCACGCGTCGGATTCGGGCTGCTCGCCAGCGCCACGCGCGACGCCGGCCCCGAGCCCGGCGCCGATAGAAGGCGCGGGATCCAGCCGATGTCGCGGAACAGCGGCACGGCCAGGTCCACACTGCTCGTCAGGTCGGCGTTGATGGAAGGCTCCATGAGCGCGTTGGGCAACAGCGAGACATCGAAGTGCGACACACTCGACCCGCTCTGGAAGGGGTTCGGCGAGTACATGCGGACATGCCCGTTCGGGTGCATGCCGGCCTTGCGCGTCGAGCTCAGCCGCATGGTCACATTGGTCACACCGCCGGTGATGGCCGCCTTGAGTGCTGCGCCGTCGGCCTGCGTGATGCCGATGGTCGGGATCGTGATCGTCGCGTCGGTGCCGCCCGGGGACAGTGCGCCACCCGTGTTGTTGATGATGATCGCGCCGATTGCGCCATTGAGTTGAGCGTTTTTCGCCTTGACGATGAACGTGCACGTGCCGCGGTCGAGTACGGCGATCTTGCCGGCCATCGCGCCGGCATTGATGAACGGCGTCTCGCAGGCGTCCGTGATGAGCGCCGCCGCCACGCCGTCGTCCACGACGAGTGCCTGGCCCGTGAGCCCGCCGCTCGTGAGTGCGGCGCCGAAAAGCGCCGCCCCTGCCTCGAGCAGGCCGCTGCCGAACGGCACGCCCAACTCGGCCGCCGGCGCGAGCGTGAGCGGAGCCGCGGCGCTGACCAATGCGCCGTCCCAGGTCAGATTGCCGGAGTTGATGGCCGACGCCACGCGCTGGGCCGCCGAGTTCTCGTCCCAGTGCAGACCGGTGGTCTCATCGTAGAGGAACATGTCCCACAACGCCGGCAGCGACGGCGGGCCATTGAAGTAGGCCCCGTTCGAGCCGTTCGTCACCGTGCTGAACCCCAGCCCGTGGCCGAACTCGTGCAACAGCACCGCGAGCAGGTCGATCTTGGTGCCCTCGATGTGGTCGAAGCCGTAGTACCAGCCCGAGCCGGTGAGGCAGCCGGCGTTGCCGAGGTTCGAGTTGAACTGCGCATTGATGTCGCTGCCGTTATCACCGGGGCTGGCCGCGCCGGGGGGCGTCAGGTCGAAGCCCACCTGCTTGTTGGCGAGGGCTTCGTGATACCAGACATCCTGGAACTCGAACGAGGGCTCGCTGAACTCGATGAACCGCGGCCCCGCCGAACCGAGCACGGCACTGGTCGCCGTGCACGTGAGCGGGTTGAACGCGGCCTGGACGAGGATGGGAACCGAGGAATCGAGCAGTCCACCCCAGATGTTCGCGGCCTCCTGGAAACAGTTGAGCCGCTGCTGGCCGATGGTCGCCCCTGCGTTGCCGCCCACCGGGGCTGCCGCCGTGGCGTCGTTGAAGCCCTCTCCCGGGCCGTCGATGTTGACGATGGTGATCGTGGCCGCGGCCAAGGCCGGGCCGGCGAGCAGCGCGACGAGTACCGCCGAGCCGAACGAGCGATGAAGGAGCGCGCGCATGTTCACTTCTCCTCCCACACGGGAGCGGTCCTCACCGGGGCCGTCACCGGGATCACCGGGCTCTTGAGGAAGCGTTCGGCGCCGATCTTGCCGTCCACGCATGTCCAGCGCGGCTTGCCGTCGGGGCCGATCGTGGCCATGGCGTGGCTCTCCCAGCGCTCATCGAGTTGAGCGCGGCCGGAGCCATTCGCGCGGCGGATCATCGAGACCGGACGCAGGTCCTCTTCGCCGATGCCCGCGGAGGCGGACAGTTCGCCGGGGGCCGGCATGCCCAACGTGCCGTCCACGGGATCGATGGAGACGACCAGCCCCGCTTCGGCCGAGGTGGCCGCCGGGCTCCACGCGCGCGGCTTCCATGCGACCAGCGCCGCCGCCGAAGCCGTGCGGGGTTTCAGCTGCAACGCCGACTTGGTGCCGTGCTCCGGGCACGCCCGGGCAGTCACGGTGAACGCGGTGAGACAGGCACTCAATGTGAGGATTCGACGCAGCAGCATGATCCCTCCCGGTACGGGGGCGCTTGAGGGTGGGGCTGGAGTGGTGAGGCTCGAATCCATAGTGTACCCCGCTGGGGGCAGAGTGCCACCCCGAATCGCCCGCGGGGACCGCGCGATGTGCCCGCCCTCCGGGTTCTGGTAGGTTGCCTCGCTCACCGCCCGTGGCCGCACGGGCCTGTCCGGACGAGACTTCCCCGATTCAATGGAGATCCTGCCATGAGACCAGTGCAAGCCTCGCGCCTGTCCGCGCTGCTGCTCGTCGCCGTGCTCGCTGCACCGGCACCCGCTTCGGCACAGCAATTCGCAACGCCACGCCCCAGCCCGGGCGCGAAACTCACCCAGACGGTCGGCACCACCGACCTGACGGTGACCTACTCTCGCCCCGCGGTGAAGAGTCGCACCATCTGGGGTGGGCTCGTACCGTGGAACGAGCCGTGGCGCACCGGTGCCAATGAGGCCACGCAGTTCATCTGCGCCGATGACATCGCGGTCGAGGGTCAGAAACTTGCCGCCGGCACATACGCGCTGGTGACCATCCCGACCGCCGAGAGCTGGACGATCATCTTCTCGACACAGAAGGAGATGTGGGGCTCGACCGGCTACGACGCCAAGAACGACGCGTTGCGCGTCACGGTCAAGCCGGTCGCGGCCGCGCACACGGAGCGCATGCAGTTCACGTTCGACGATCCGGGCAACGACGCCGTCACCATGAACCTGCGCTGGGAGAAGGTCTCGGTCCCGGTGAAGCTCACGGTGGACACGAACGGCAAGACGCTGGCCTCGGCGCGCACCGCGGTGGCGGCGGCCAAGCCCGACGACTGGCGCACGCCGTATCGCGCCGCCAACTGGGCGCACGACGCCAGCCTGGTGCCCGAGGAGACCGCACAGTGGGCGCAATCCGCCGGCAAGGTGAAGGAGAACTTCTACACGGCCGGGCTGCTCGCAAAGCTCGCAGCCAAGGGCGGCGACGGCAAGAAGGCGGCGGACCTGATGAAGAAGTCCATCATGCTCGGCAAGTCCGACACGACGGTCGTGAAGGCACAGATCGAGGCCAACGAGAAGATGCTGGCCGAGTGGACGGCGACGCCCGCGAAGAAGTGACGCACGGAGTCACTCGAACGAACGGCCCCGGTGGGAGCGATTCCGCCGGGGCCGTTCATTTGCGGGCACCTGGGCGCGGGCGGGCGCGAGTGGAAGTCTCGGGCGGCAACGGGTTCTGGACCGCCTACTTCGTATCGGCCGGGAACAGGCGCGCCAGTGAGGCGGCCAGCGTCACGGTGAGCACGCAGCCGATCAGGTTCCACCACAGGAACGACAGCGGCGTGAGCCGCCAGCACGCGAGGACCGCGGCCTCGCCCAGCAGTGCGGCCGCGAACACCGCATGGCCACCCGCGCGCTTGACCAGGAAGCCCGTGGCGAAGATGCCAAGGATGGTGCCGTAGAAGAGCGAGCCCATGATGTTGACCGCTTCGACGAGGCTGCCGAGCCGGCCGGCGAATTGGGCGAATGCCACCGCGAACACGGTCCAGAACAGCGTCGCGCCTCGCGACCAGCCGAGTAGCGCGCGGTCGTCGAGCTTCCAGGGCAGGCGCTTCACCACGTCCACGACAGTCGTGGACGCGAGCGCGTTGAGCTCCGACATGGTCGAGTTCATTGCCGCAGCGAAAATGGCGGCCAGCACCAGCCCCACCACGCCCACCGGCAGGTGCGTGAGCACGTAGTGCAGGAAGATGTGGTTGGTGTCGTTGGTGTTGGCGGTGGGGTCCGTGGCCCTGAGCGCCGTCATGGCGCGAGCTCGTGCGGCAGCCGCGTGCTCGGCCGCCGCCTCGGCCTCGCCGCGGGCACCGGCCTCTGCGACCGCGTCGCCCACTCGCCTGGCGCCGCGCTCGGCGAGCAGCGCGGTCGACAGCTCGGCGCGGGACGTTCGCCAGTCGGCCTCCGCGGCTCGCCACTGCGCGGCATGCGGTCCGGCGGCCGCCTTCGCCGAACCCGCGCGATCGAAGAACATCGGGGCTGGTTCGAACTGGTACGCCACGAACACCAGTACGCCGAGCAGCAGGATGAAGAACTGCATCGGCACCTTGACCAGGCCGTTGAACAGCAGCCCCAGCTTGCTTGCGCGCGCCGAGTCCGCAGTGAGGATGCGGCCCACCTGGGACTGGTCGGTGCCGAAGTACGACAACTGCAGGAAGAAGCCCCCCAGCAGTCCGGCCCACAGGTTGTAGCGACTCGCGGGGTCGAAGTGCGGATCCACCGCCTGCATCTTGCCCGCCGCGCCGGCCACGGCCAGAGCGCCGCCGAGGCCGAGGCCGTCGGGCAGAGCGCGCAACACCAGCACGAACGCCAGCGCCATCGTGCCCATGATGATGCAGAACTGCAGCGCGTGCGCATGCGCCACGGCCTTGCTGCCGCCGAGCACGATCGTACCCACGACGAGCACGCCCAGCAGCAGGCAGGTCGTCCCCGTGTCCCAGCCGAGGATCACGCTCAGTACCAGTGCCGGAGCGTAGAGCGTGATGCCGGCCGCAAGCCCACGTTGCACCAGGAACAGTGCTGCCGCGAGGGTGCGCGTCTTGCCGTCGAAGCGCTGCTCCAGGTACTCGTAGGCGGTGCTCACGCGCAGCCTCTGGTAGAGCGGCACGAGCGTGGCACACAGCACGACCATCGCGACGGGCAGTCCGAAGTAGAACTGTACGAACGACAGTCCGCCGACGTACCCCTGCCCCGGCGTGGCCATGAACGTCACCGCACTGGCCTGCGTGGCCATGACCGAGAGCGCCACCATCGGCCACGTCAGGCTGCGGCCCGCGACGAGAAACTCGGGCAGGTCGCGCGTGGCGCGCGCGCGCCACAGCCCGTACGCCACGAGCGCGGCGAGTGACCCGGCCAGCAC
>CAZADU010000454.1:0-5559 GCA_964483945.1 uncultured bacterium | reverse complement strand
TCGCGCGTGACCGAGATGGATCAAGGCGAGTCCATCGGCGCAGGCGCCTGAAAAGTAATCGCCCGGCAGTCTCGAGCCCTCACGGCGGGACCGTGAGGGCTTTGGTGTGAGCGGCGGGGCAGGCACACTGCACACCATGGCAAAACGCCGGGCCCCGCCCCCACGGCGGATCCCAGCGTGGCCCGCGACAGTCCGGCCGATGAGTCCGGGGCCGTGGCCCTGATCGGAGTTTCACGCGCCAGCATGTCGCAACAGTGGTGGGAACCCTGCCACCCGTCTTCGCCGGTCCGGGCCTGGTCTCTCGACCGCTTCGGCCCGCGCCCCGGTGGGCAGCCAGTTGTCCCCGACGCAGAGAACTCTACGGGAGCGGGTGTATCGAACCCGTGACGGCGCGGTTGCCGCTGCGAAAGATTCGGGCCGCTCGCCACATGGGCGGTTCGCCAGCCGACCCCCGCGACGTGCCGTGCTAGCCTGCGCGAGCGCCCGCACCCAGGCGCTGCTCCCGCGCCTCGACCCACCGGAGACCCCCGCCCCATGTCCGACCGGCCGATCCTCCGCACCATCCTGCTGTCACTCGCCATCGTCCTCGCCGGCCTCGCCATCGGCGGGGGTGTACAGCGGTTCCGGCTCGCCGACCGCTCGGTCACTGTCAAGGGTGTCGCCGAGCGCGACGTGCAGGCCGACATCGCGCTGTGGCCCATGCGCATCGTGGCGTCGGGTAACGAGCTCGGCCCGACGCAGGACAAGATCGCCGAGGACCAGCGCACGGTCCGGCGCTTCCTCGCCTCACATGGCATCGACTCGTCACACGTCGAGCTGCTGTCGCTCGAGGTCACCGACAAGCGCTCGAACCCGTTCGAGGGCAACCCGACCTCGGTGCGCTTCGCGATCAACGCCACGCTCGTGGCGCGCAGCGACCACCCCGAGCGCATTCGTGCGGCGAGCCAGGACGTGGGGCAGTTGGTGGCCGCGGGCGTCGCACTCTCGAGCGGCGGCGGCTGGGGCACCGGGCCGACCTATCTGTTCACGCGCCTGAATGAACTGAAACCCCCGATGCTCGCCGAGGCCACCGCCAGCGCGCGCGAAGCCGCCGCCGAGTTCGCCAAGCGCTCGGGCGCGCGCGTGGGCAGCATCCGCCGCGCGCAGCAGGGGCTGTTCGAGATCCTGCCGCGCGACCAGGCACCCGGCATCCCCGAGGGCAGCCAGCTCGAGAAGCGGCTGCGCGTGGTGACGACGCTCGAGTATGAACTCTGGTGAGGGCTCGCTCCGGCGGCTGGCTGTGCCAGCCCGTGCTCGCTTGACGCCATGGCTGACCGCGCTTTCGGCCTTGTGAGCTCCCGCGCGGCTCCCGCACACTGCGCGCTTTCCCGCCACACACTCGTCTCGGAGGCCGCCATGCGTTCGTCTCGCTCCGTCGCGCTGCTGGTACTCGCCCTCACCGCGTTACTTGCTCCCGCCGCGCATGCCGACCGCTTCGCCGTTCGCGCCGCGCGCTTCGTGGACGTGAAGGCCGGCACCATGGGCGGCCCGGTGTGGGTCGTGGTCTCGGGCGACACCGTGGAATCCGTGCACTCGTCCGCGCCCGCGGGGTTGTCCGTCACCGACCTCGGCGACGCCACACTGCTGCCGGGGCTGATTGACGCCCACACACACCTGGGCCATCGCGTCGGCATCGACCGCATGTCGCGGCTCAAGAGCCCGGCCGCGCGCAGCGCCATCACCGGCGTCAACAACGTGCGGGCCACGCTCGACGCCGGCTTCACCACGTGCCGCGACGTGGGTGGCCGCGAGTTGGTGGACGTCTCGCTGCGTGACGCCATCAACGCCGGCGAGATCGCGGGCCCGCGCATGCAGGTCGCGACGTGGTCGCTGACGATGACCGGCGGCCATGGCGACGAGACCAACGCGCTCGACTACCACTGGTGCAACGATCTCGCGGACGGCGTCGCCGACGGCGTGGACGAGGTGCGCAAGCAGGTGCGCTTCAACGTGCAGCAGGGCGCCGACGTCATCAAGATCCTCGCCACCGGCGGCGTGCTGTCGGCCAACGACGACCCGCGCCACACCACCTACACGCAAGACGAGATGCGCGCCGCCTGCGACGAGGCCAACCGGCTGGGGCGGTTCGTGGCCGCGCACTGCCACGGCAAGGAAGGCATGATCTGGGTGAGCAATGCCGGCGCGCGCTCGATCGAGCACGGCACCTACATGGACGCCGAGGTGGCCGCGGTGCTCAAGAAGAATGGCACGTGGTACGTGCCGACGCTGTACGTGGTCGAGCCGATCGTGGCCGCAGGCAACCCACTCAAGATTCCCGAGCAGAGCCTCGAGAAGGCGCGTGCAGTGCACGGCCACATGCACAGCGCGTTCCGGCTGGCCGTGAAGTCCGGCGTGAAAATCGCGTTTGGCACCGATGCCGGCGTGTTCCCGCACGGCACGCAGGCGCGTGAGTTCAAGATCTACACCGACTTGGGGCTCACGCCCATGCAGGCCATCGCCACCGCGACGACGGGGGCGGCGGAACTATTGGGCTGGTCCGGCAAGGTCGGCGTGGTGGCAAAGGGCGCGTACGCTGACATGATCGCGGTGAGCGGGGACCCGACGAAAGACGTGACCGAACTCGAGCGCGTGAAGTGGGTCATGAAGGGCGGCAAGGTGCACAAGGACGAGCTGAAGCGGTGAACCGCGCGGCGGACGGCGCGAACCGCGAGCACCCTGCGGCAAGTGCGGGCCGGGTGCCCGGGCGGACGCCCCGCAACCCCTGACCGCCCGCTCGCGTAGACTGGCCATCCCGTTCCTCCCCATTACTGGAGCCCCGTTGCCCGCCATCGTCGTCGAGGATCTGGTCAAGAGCTACGCGCGCGGCATCGGCGGCCTGGGTGGCCGCACCGTGGCGCTGGCCGGCGTCTCGCTGAGCATCGAACCGGGCGAGACGGTCGGCATCATCGGCCCCAACGGTGCCGGCAAGACCACGCTGTTGGGCTGCCTGCTCGGGTTCCTGCGGCCCGACTCCGGGCGCATCACCATCGACGGCCACGACGTGGACGACCTCGCGGTTCGCGCCGCCACCGGTTACCTGCCCGAACGGCTGGTGCTCGACCGCTGGATGAGCGGGCGCACGCTGCTTCAGTACCACCACGCCCTCGCCGGCCTGCCCGCCGAGTCGCGCAAGCGCGACTGCGAAGCTCTGCTCGACCGCGTCGGCTTGGACCGCACGGCCGCCGACCGCCGTGTGGGCCGCTATTCGCGCGGCATGCTGCAGCGGCTGGCACTGGCGCAGGCGCTGATCGGCGAGCCGAAGTTCCTGTACCTCGATGAACCCATCTCGGGCGTGGACCCGGCCGGCATCGTCGTGTTCCGTGACATCCTCTCGACGCTGTCAGCCTCGGGTGCCACCATCCTGATCAACTCGCACCAGTTGGCCGAGGTCGAGCGCGTCTGCCACCGCGTCGTGTTCGTGAAGCAGGGCCGCATCGAAGCCATGGACACCACGCGCGCCGGTGCGCAGCACGCGCGCGTGCTGCGCGTGCGGCTGTCCACCGAGCAACCCGCGATGCCCGCCGAGCAACTCGCCGCCATCGCCGCGGGTGCTGCCGCCACGTTCCGCGGCTGGTCCGCTCCCGACGCTCGCTTCGCAGTGGCCGACGATAGTGGGGCGACTCTCCTGATCGCCGCCCTTGTGCGCGCGGGCGTGGCCGTGATCGAGGTGATTCCCGAGGAGGGCCGCCTCGAGCGACTGTTCACCGAGGGCGGTGCGACGGGGACGGGATCCCGTGCAAGCGAGCCCGCGTCGCCCCCCGCGGCGGAAGCCCCCGCGAGCACTCCCGTGGCACCACCAGCCCCGGCGAGCCCCGGCGACGAGACGCGCTTCATGCCGCCGCCCGCGGGAGGTGACGCGTGAACGCCACGCTCCTCCGCGCGTTCCTGTTACAGCGCTTCACCAGCCCGATGCGGCTCGGCCTTACGAGCCTGTTCACGTTCTTCCCGCTCGTGGGCGTGGCCATCTCGGGAGAGTTGTCGCTGCTGGGCGGCATCGCCGGCCCGATCGCGATCATCTTCGCCGCGGGTGCCATCGGCCAGGACGTGTCCTCTGGCACGCTGCAACTGGTGCTCGTTCGGCCCGTCACTCGGCCCAGCTACGTGCTGCATCGCTGGCTCGGCGCGGTCCTGGCCGCACTCGGCGTGGTGCTCATGACCTTCACGTGCGCCGTGCTGCTCATGTTGCTGCGCGGCTCGCCGCTCGAGGCCCTGGCGCTGTCGCGGCTTGTGCTCGAGGCCATCACCGCCATCGTCGGCCACGCCGCGGTCATGGTGATGCTGTCCTCGCTCGCGGGCGGGCTGGGCGATGTGGGCCTGTACGCAGCCTCGATGTTCGTCGCCCAGATGTTCGTGGTGCTGGCCACGTGGAAGCAGTGGGCATGGCTGATGCGCGCCTGCAACGAGGTCCAAGGCGTGCTGGGTGCCAAGCTGTCGTGGGCGTGGCTTGGCACCGGCATCGCACCCTCGGCGTTCGACATCGTGTCGTGGGCTTCGACCATCACGTTGGCACTCGCCGTGGCCATCGCGGCCGTGAACCGCAAGGAGTTGTCGTATGCGAGCGGATAGCCCGAGCGGCCCGACGCGGCGCGACCCACGCCTGCTGTGGATCGTGGCTCTCGTGCTGCTGGCCGGGCGCGTCGTGCTCGGCATCGTCGAGCAACGCGACCCGCCCGAGAAGCCCGACCTCGTCTCGTGGGTGGAACCCGCGGACGCGCCCGAGATCGCCAAGCGTACTGGCAAGCCCATCCTCTACGACTTCACCGCCGACTGGTGCGCCCCTTGCGTGAAGATGCGGCAGGAGGTGTTCGCGCAGCAGCGCTACGCGGAGCCGCTCGGTCAACTTGTCGTGCCCGTGCGCGTGATGGACCGCCAGCAGGAGGAGGGCCGCAACTCGCCACTGGTGGACTCGCTGCAGCGTGCGCACCAGGTGAGCGCGTTCCCCACGCTGGTGATCGTGGGCGCCGACGGCAAGGCACTCGACCGGTTGCAGGGCTACCCCGGCGAGCGGGCGGTGATGACGTGGGTCGGCGCGATCAGCGCGCAGGGGCGCACGGCGCACCCGAAGGGCGTGAAGCTACAGTTCCCTTGAGACGACTGGCTCGACCGCGCCCCCGCTCCTTGCCTGCGAAACCGGGAGGGTCTCCTTCGCGAGCGAGGGAGACCCTCCCGGGTAGCCAACGACTCCATATCAACGATAGTGTGACTTGATCGCCCCCCACGTCTGCCGCCGGCTCGCCGTCGGCGCGCAGGGCGTGAGCGAGCCTGCGATGGCGAGCCAGTTGATGCCGCCATGGAAGCTCAGTACCTGCGGCCCGGGACCCAGTAGGTTGATCGGAGATGGACGTCCCGCGATCAGCTCCGAGACCCCCGTGGTGATGGGGTGAGGGTCAAACGTTGTTGTGATCTCGGGTGAGTTCACGAGCGGCGAGAAGCTCAGGTCGTAGTAGGCCAGCAGAGGATTGTACATCGCGTCCGAGAGCCCGCCTCCGCCGAGGATGAACAACCCACCGCCACCCGCCT
>CAZADU010000453.1:0-2088 GCA_964483945.1 uncultured bacterium | reverse complement strand
GACAACGACGGGGACATGGACCTCTTGTTCTTCCCGCCGGGCGCGGTCGGCCGGCTGCTCCTGAACGGTGGCGACGGTACGTTCCGAGAGGACTCCAGCTTCATCGGCACATTCAGCGGCTCCTCCCTCGCATCATTCGGGGACATAGACGGTGACGGCGACGTAGACATCGCAGTGGGTGCCAATGGCCGGCAGATCGGGCGCAACCGGCTCGAAAGCGTCCCACGCGGACATGCGACCTACCTGAAAGTCCGAGTCGAGGGTGACGACGGCACGCTCACGGCGCACGGCGCGACAGTCCGGCTCCGCTCACTCGACGACCCAACCCATCCTGTGCAGACTCGGATCGTGGATGGCGGCTCGGGCTATCTCGGCCAAGACGAGTACACCATCACGTTCGGCGGCGTGGGCAGCGGTGCCTACGACCTGGAGGTCTCCTACCCGGCCAAGCCGGGCAGCCCGCGCATCGTGGGTCCGGATCAGAACCCTCTGCTCAAGGGACTCGTTCCGAGGAACGCAGGCCCTCAACTCGTGACCGTTCGGCCCAGTGGTCAGGCTACGCTCACGGGCATCGCAACCAACACGGCCGTGGAGCCTCCGGTCTCTGGGCCCGTGACGATGCTGTGGACAGCCAAACCCAATCCCGCACGCACCTTGACGCGATTCGATCTTTCGGTCCCCGCCGAGAGTGCGGTCACGATGACGATCCATGATCTCACGGGGCGCAAGATCCGCACGCTCGTGCAGGGCGGTCGAGCCGCGGGCGAGCCGAGCATCGAGTGGGATCTGCGCGACGACAACGGGCGAGGCGTACCCGCGGGTCTCTACTTCGCCAGGCTACAGCTTGATCAGCGGCGCGGTAGCGTGCAGCGGGTAGTCGTACTGCGCTGATGCACCGCTGGCGCAGCAGGACGGCGTGAGCGTAGGCTGCGCGCTTCGCGCCCGCGTAGCCCCTCCCCAGCACCACCGGAGACCATGTGCCCGCGACCTGTGTCAGGGCGCTCGCGGACAGGCTGCCGACGGGTAGTCGTTTACTGGGAGGTTCGGGATGAGTCACCGGACGCGCACCGGATCCGTGGCTGCCTGGATCTGCGCGCTGTACGCCGCAACGACCTCCGCCTGGTACGTGGTCTGGCGCCACGCCTTCGCCGAGCGCTCCGCCGACGAGGCGATGTTCGAGAACCTGCTGTGGAATGTGACGCATGGTCACGGGCTGCGCACGGCAGTCGAAGGTGGTGTTCCGCATCTCGCCGTCCACTTCTCGCCGGCGCTCTACCTGCTCGCCCCCTGCTATGCGCTGTTCGGCTCGATGCACATTGTGCACTTCACGGTGTCCGCCCTGACGGCCCTGGCGGGCTTCCTGTTCCACCGTCATGTGCTAAGCACGCTGGACATGCGCGCCGCCCTGCCCTTGATGGTGGCGTTTCTACTGACACCCACGATCGTGCTGCAGACGTTCATGGAGTTCCACGAGCAGGCCCTCGCCATCCTGCCGCTGACGCTGCTCCTCGTCTCGTGGAGCGATGGACGCCGGGCCGCGAGCCTGTGGAGCGCGCTGGCCCTGCTCTCGGTGCGCGAGGACAACGCGCTCCTCGTGGCCGCCCTCGGCGCACTGGCGCTGCTCGACCCTCGACGACGCGCGACCGGCGGAGCGCTGATGGCGCTCGGCGTAACCTGGCTTATCGCCTGGCGCACGATCGCGATCCCCTTGTTGAGCGGCGGGCACCTGCCCGACGTCTTCGCGGGGACCTACTCCACGTGGGGCGCGACGCCCGGGCAGGTCGTTCGGTCTGTGCTCACGCGCCCGCTCGACGTGGTGCGCCACTTGTTGGCACCCGTCCCCGTGAAGTACCTCGCGATACTCCTGGTCCCGGTGTTGGGCCTACTGCCATTCGGGAGCGCATTGGCGCTGGCCATGCTGCCGCAACTGCTCATGGTGCTGCTCGCGGATCACGACGCACGGCAGTTCCAGATCCGCATGCACTACTCCTTGGCGCCGGCGGTGGTGCTGTTGTTCGCCGCCGTCGCAACGCTGCGGCGACTCGACGCTTCACGACCCGGACTCGTGGGGCTCATTCGCCGCTGGTC
>CAZADU010000452.1:0-13117 GCA_964483945.1 uncultured bacterium | reverse complement strand
CCGCCCTCGCGCTTCTCACGAGCGGCTGCGCCCGCCCCCGCGAACCCCTTCCGCCCGGCACGCTCGTCGTGTCGCAAGAGCAGCCAGCGTCCTGGGTGAGGAACTTCAATCCACTCACCACCGCCACCTCCGCGCGCTGGCCCACGCTGGCCGGAGTCTACGAGCCGCTGTTCGTGTTCAACAGCGTGCAGGGCACGACGGTGCCCTGGCTGGCCACGGCGCGCGAGTGGCGGAATCAAGCGCTCCTGCTGCGGGTCTCGACTCGCCCGGGCGTGCAATGGTCCGATGGCCGGCCGTTCTCGGCGCACGACGTTGCGTTCACGTTCAGGTTGCTGCGGCGTTTCCCGGCTCTCGACAGGCGCGGCGTGTGGGGGTTCTTGTCCGGCGTCGAGGCGGTGGACAGTGGCACGGTGGAGTTCCGCTTCAGCAGGGTGTTCATCCCCGGCGCCGATGAGATCTCGGCGCAGCAGATCGTGCCCGAGCACCTCTGGAGCAGCGTCGCTGACCCGGTCGGGTTCGCCAACGAGAATCCGGTCGGGACCGGTCCGTTCACGGAAGTGCGGCTGTTCCAGAACCAAGTTTACGAACTCGGCCGCAACCCGCACTACTGGCAACCCGGACGCCCGAAGGTGAAGGCGCTGCGGTTCCCCGCCTATCCGGGGAACGACCGAGCTAATCTGGCCCTGGTGTTCGACGAGGTCGACTGGGCGGGCAACTTCGTGCCCGCTATTGACCGCGTCTTCGTGGAACGAGCCCCAAGCCGGCACGGCTACTTCTTCCCGCTCACGGGCAGCACGATCTTCCTCTACGCCAACACGCTGCGCGAGCCGTTCTCCGACGTCCGAGTAAGGAAGGCGCTGAGCATGGCGATCGACCGGCAACTGATGGTGGACGTGGCACTCCACCGCTATTCGCGGCCGGCGGACGCCACCGGCCTGAGCGACGCCTACGAGCCGTGGCGTGATTCCGTCGCCGTCGCAGCGGGATCTTGGGTGCACCACGACGTGGCTGCTGCCGCGGCGTTCCTTGATCAGGCGGGCTTCACCTCGGGCACGGACGGAGTGCGGAGGCACCCCGATGGGAAGCCCCTGCGCTACGACATCCTGTGCGTGTCGGGCTGGTCGGACTGGGTGCGCGCGGCCCAGGTCATCGCGCGGGGGCTGCGCGAGGTGGGCGTGGAGGCGAATGTGCGAACGAGCGACTTCAGCGCGTGGTTCCAGCGCGTCCAGGAAGGCGACTTCGACCTCACGCTCGGCTGGTCGTTCGAGGGTCCGACGCCCTACACGTTCTACCATTGGCTGATGGCCTCGGCCACCGTGAAGCCCTTGGGAACGGTGTCCATGGGGAACTGGCACCGCTTCGGGAGCCCCGCCGCCGATGCGGCGCTGAGGGCCTTCGAACGCGAACCATCCCTGGATGCGCAGCGGCAGCTGTGCGCCGAGTTGCAGCGCGTGTTCGTCGATCAGGTGCCGGCCATCCCGCTCTACCCGAACCCGTCGTGGGCCGAGTACAACACCGGCCGTTTCGAAGGTTTCCCGTCGCGGCAGGATCCCTACGCCGACGCATCGCCCAACAAGTTCGACCGGGGCGAGGTCCTGCTCGTGCTCACGCGGCTGGTGCCGCGAGCGGCCGTTCGATGAGCTTCCTGCTCCGCCGGCTCGGCTTCTACGCGATCGCCGCGTGGGTGGCACTCACGCTCAACTTCTTCCTGCCGCGCCTCATGCCCGGCGACCCGGCGACGGCGCTGTTCGCCCGCTTCCGCGGGCGGCTGGCCCCGGAGGCGATGCAGGCGCTGCGTGAGACGTTCGGGCTCACGGAGGCACCGCTCTGGAGTCAGTACTTCACCTACCTCGCGCACGCGCTGCGCGGGGACTTCGGCATCTCGGTGGCCTACTACCCCGCGCCCGTCGTGCAGGTGATCGGCACCGGCCTGCTTTGGACGCTGTTCCTGGCCGGCAGCGCCGTGGTGGTGAGCTTCGTACTGGGTACGCTGCTGGGGGTGGCCGCGGCCTGGTGGCGGCGAGGCTGGGCCGACTCCCTGCTGCCGCCGGCGCTGGTGTTCATCGGCGGGCTCCCCTACTTCTGGCTCGCCATGGTGGCGCTCTACGTGTTCGGCTTCTCGCTGGGCTGGTTCCCGCTCGGCCACGCCTATTCCGACGACATGACGCCAAGCCTGTCGTGGGCGTTCGCCGCAGACGTGCTGGCACACGCCGTGCTGCCGGTGGGCTCGGTCGTGGTCGCCACGCTCGGCGGCTGGCTGCTCTCCATGCGCAACACCATGATCACCGTGCTGGGCTCGGACCACGTCAACCTGGCGTGGGCCAAAGGACTCCACCCGGCGCGCGTGGTGCTGCGCTACGCGGCGCGCAATGCCCTGCTGCCGAGCATCACCAGCTTCGGCATGGCGCTCGGATTCGTCCTCGGCGGTTCGCTGCTCACGGAGATCGTGTTCTCCTACCCCGGTCAGGGGTACCTGCTCGTGCAGGCGGTGCGCAACCAGGACTATCCGCTCATGCAAGGCATCTTCCTCGTCATCACGTTGGCCGTGTTGGGTGCGAACTGGATAGTGGACGTGGTCTATCTTTGGCTCGACCCTCGCATCAGGGACTCCGCCTCATGAGCGCGCCTGCGGAACGCACCTTTGGGCTGGCGATGTGGTTGGAGGCCATCCGCAGCGACCCCAAGGCCGCGGTGGGTGCCGCGGTGCTGACCGTGTTCTTGCTGATGGCTGCGATCGGCCCCCTGTTCGTGGGCGACCCGCAGGCGCTGGTGGGTGTGCCCCTGCAACCGCCGTCCTGGCAGCACTGGCTCGGCACCACCGGCCAGGGGCAGGACGTGATGACGCAGCTCGTGGTGGGCACACGTGTGTCGCTGCTCATCGGGTTCG
The DNA here is from genome assembly GCA_964483945.1 of uncultured bacterium. GTDB lineage: Bacteria > Eisenbacteria > RBG-16-71-46 > RBG-16-71-46 > RBG-16-71-46 > JAIOPA01. Next base: position 10,230 of record CAZADU010000452.1, on the reverse strand, counting down.
GCGTCGGGCTGGCCGTGGTGCTGATCGGCGCGCTGGTCGGCGTGGCCGCGGGCTTCTACGGTGGGCGGGTGGACGGCCTGTTGTCGCTGCTCTTCAATGTGTTCCTCGTCATCCCCGGGCTGCCGCTCGCCATCGTGATCGCCGCCTACCTCCCTTCGGGCCCCCTCACGTTGGCGATGGTGCTCATCGTGACCGGTTGGGCTTGGAACGCGCGCGTGGTGCGCGCGCAGACCCTGAGCTTGCGCCAGCGCGACTTCGTCGCCGCCGCCATCGTGACCGGCGAGTCCGGCCCACGCATCATCCTGGGCGAGCTGCTGCCCGGCATGATCTCGTTGCTGCTTGCGCAGGTGATCGGCAGCACGATCTACGCGATCGGGGCTCAGGTGGGGCTCGAGTTCCTCGGTCTCGGCGACGTCTCGGCCGTGACCTGGGGCACGAACCTCTACTGGGCGCAGAACGACTCGGCACTGCTCACCGGCGCGTGGTGGACGTTCGCACCCACCGGGCTTTGCGTCGCGCTCGTGGGGTTCGCACTCAGCATGCTGAACTCGGGATTCGATGAGATCAGCAACCCAAGGCTCCAGCTGGAACGCGCGTGGCGCGCGCACCTCGAACGGCGCGGCCATCGGCCGGGCCGGTCCACCCCAGTGGTACCCGATGAGGACTGAGCCCCTGCTCGCCGTGCGTCGACTGTGCGTGGACTACATCACGGGGAAGGGCCCGGTGCGCGCGATCGACCGTGTGTCCCTCGACGTGGCGCCGGGTGAGATCCTCGGTGTGGCCGGGGAGTCCGGTAGCGGCAAGTCCACGCTGGCCCAGGCCCTCCTGCGCGTGCTGCCGCCGCCCGCCGTGATTTCGGGCGGGGAAGTCCGGCTGGAGGGCACGGATCTGCTGTCGCTTACGGAGGCGCAGTTGCGCGCCGTCCGCTGGAAGCGGATCGCCATGGTGTTCCAGAGCGCGATGGACGCCTTGAACCCCGTGATCCCCGTGAGCGAGCAGATCACCGACACGTTGCTCGCTCACAGCGCGATGACCCCCCCGCAGGCCCGGGTACGCGCCGGCGAACTGCTCGACATGGTCGGCATCCCGCGCACGCAGCTGGACGCGTTCGCCCACCAGCTCTCGGGCGGCATGCGGCAACGCGTCGGCATCGCCATCGGGCTCGCCCTCGAGCCCACGCTGCTCATCCTGGACGAACCGACCACGGCGCTGGACGTGATTGTCGAGCGCGAGATCCTCGAGCACATCCGCGCGCTCCAACGACGACGGCGCTTCTCGGTGATGTTCATCACCCATGATCTCGGGCGAATGCTCCAGTTCTCGGATCGCGTCGCGGTGTTCTACGCCGCCCGCGTGGCCGAGATCGGCCCGGCGGAGGTGCTGGCACGCGCCCCCCGGCACCCGTACACACAAGGACTCTTGCGGGCGTTCCCGTCGCTCCACGGCGACCGGACTGATCGCGAGAGCATCCCGGGGATGCCGCCGAGCCTCATGAACCCACCTACCGGCTGCCGCTTCCACCCGCGCTGCCCGCTCGCGACCGCACGCTGCAGCTCAGAGCAGCCCGAACTCAAGCCAGTGGCGCCCGGGCACTCCGTGGCCTGCTTCGCAGCCGAGTAGGCGGCGGCATCTCCGAAGATGCTTCTCTGGCGATGCGCTAGATCGCCAGCTTGAGGTAGGTGCGCACTTCCCATTCGGTGCCTTCGGGGTCGCCCTCGAACCCTGAATAGCGCAGCGAGTGGATGTCGAGCGAGCGCCAGAGCCCGCGGATCCCGATGCGCGTCTGCGGCCGGTCGAGGTACCAGTTCGGCGTGCCGAGCGAGTGACTCAGGTCGCCCATCAGTTGCAGCGGATACGTGAGGTTGTAGTCGCGGTAGAAGTCGTACGGACCCCAGTCGTTGACCTTGAGGAAGCTGGTGAACATGACCGTCGAGCTGATGACCCGGAAGTCCGCACCGAAGCGCTCCACCAGCCTCGGGTCCGCCGAAAGGTTGGGCTCGCCCGTGCCATAGTAGGCGCGCAGGGCGACTCGCACCTGCGGGCTCAATCGCGATACGAGCCGGGTGTTCACTTCCCAGAGGTCGCGCGCCGGCGTTGAGGCCTCGAATGCGAACGTGGTGACACCGTCCGCGAGGGTCCCGATGGCCGCGTCCATCGCCGTCGGCATGTGCCGATAGACGAACCCGAGCGTCCCCGCGAGTGACGCGTCTTCGCGCGACTCGTTGTCCCAGTCGTGCAGCCAGGTCGCCGGCGTCGGGTCGTAGCTCAACAGCAACTCGCTCGCAGTCATCTCGCGATTGCCGCGGACGGCGAATGGGTCGTCCACGACGTTGCGCAGCCGGCCGGGCGCTGGTGGGTCCTGTGGCATGGGGCCGACGATAGGCTTCTGCAACAGGAAGTTCGGGGCCACTTGGAAGCGCCCGCGGTTGTAGGCGAAGCCCGCGAGCACGTTCTGGGTGTTGCCGAACCCATTGTCCTTGAGCGTCCAGCCGGTGATGGTCGTGGTGCCGGTCGGGCCCGCCTCGGCGACCAGGCCCATGATCGAACCCTGCGCGTACCACTGCAGGGGACCATGTGTGCCCGTCAGCTTCACCTTGCCGCCGTACGTGTCGGACGGGCGCACCGTGTCCCGAAGGATGCGGTAGGTGTCAGCGGAGTCCGCTGCCACCTGAAATGGGTCCCCGACGAGGTTCGCGCCACCCCAGTAGCCACCCGCCTCGATCGTGTACGGACCCTCCGCCGTCTTCAGGTGCAGCGTCGTCTTGGTGGTGGGCCGCAGTGCCACAGGCGAGGACCCCACGAGCGTCACGACGCTCTGCGCGGGCATGTCCTTCTCGAGCATGGCGGTGGCGTCGAAACGCCCGACGATGCGCCTGTACTTCGCCAGGAGCGCCGGCGGCGCGCCCCACCAGACCTCGGGGCCGAACGCGATCTTGAGGCCGTCGAAGGTGCGCTTGAGCGCGACCTCGAAGCCGACCGGCGCCGCGGCGTCGTAGGTGTCGATGTTCAGGCCGTAGTTGGCCTCGCGGTAGAGGCCGAAGAAATCGCCCTCGTAGCCCCAGTGATAGTGCCCCGTGCGGTAGTACGCGTCGAGCGCGAACCAGCGGTCGTCCCAGCGCATGTTCGCTTGATACACCTTCACCTTGTCCGGACTGCGATTCTCGTAGAAGATCTGGTCGATCGTGTTCGTGGGTACCGCCCCGCGCAAGTTCACGGACAGCCGTCCCTGCACGTTGGGCGCGGGCTGCGCCATGATGTCAGCGTAGAACGTCTGGAACTGGTCGAAGCCCTCGAACTCGGGATCGCCCGGCTGCGGCGGCCGAGTCATTTCTGCGCCCGCGCTGATGGTCTGGAACTCGAGCCGCAGCGAAGAGACGCGCACGCGCTCGGTGAAGTCCGAGAGGCGCAACGCCTGGCTCCCCCCCGCCTCCACCACGGCGAGAGCCGGCGAGATGGCGTTGTGCCGAGCACTGAGCACCTCCGGTGTGCAGTCCGGGGCATAGGGATCGATGGCGAACACCTGACGCAGCGTGTGCCAAGCCGCGCGCGGGAAGAGTTCATAGAGCCCGCGTGCATCGGGGTACCCCTTGGCGCAGATGCCCCACCACTCCTCGTTCATATTGTTGTCTTTGCCATCCTGGTCCTCGGGGTATCCGCTATTGGGCCACGAGGCGTTGGTGTCGTGGATGTCGAGGTTCTTGGTCTGGCCGAACTTCCACCATCCATCCGACCACTGGAACACGCACCCGCCGATAACGTTGCCCTCGCGCCCCTGCCCGTTCACCTGCTCGTGGATCTCGCGCCACTGGCCGCCCAGGTAACGCGCCTGGAAGGCCTGGTCCTCGCGCATCTCGCGTGCGTTGAACGCGTCGCAGCCGAACTCTGTGTAGAGGATGGGCCGGCGGAGCTTCTCACGCACCACACGGTAGAGGTCCCTGGCTGACATGCCCCGGTAGACGTTCGTGCCGAAGATGTCCACATCCGGGCACTCGCGGGCGATCACATCGATGTACTGAAGGTCGCCGTTCGACATGGCCACCGGCAGACCGGGGTCGGCGGCGTGTGTGGCCTTGGCGATCTCATTGAAAAGCGTGTAGAGATGGCGCGCGCGCGCGGTATCCTGCTCGCCTTTCGGCAGCGCCTCGATCTCGAATGACTTCCAGGACAGCCCGTAGTTGTTCTCGTTGCCCAGCAGGTACATCAGCACGCCACGCACTCCATGGTAGGGCTCGAACGATCGGGCGACTTCGGCTCTTAGCGTTGCCCGCACTTCCGGGTCCGAGTAGTCCGTGTTGGGGTGCCACACCCCGGCGATCGTGATCCCGTAGCGGCCCACGGCGTGGTTGACGATAGAGAAGATGCCGTAGCGGTCGTGGATATGGCGCACCCAACGCGGCGGGATGCCGACGTTCACACGAATGGCGTTGACTCCCATCGCCGCCATGAGCCCCATCTCGCGGTCCAGCGCCGCAACGATCACGTCCTCGGGCTGCGACCACAGGTCGAACGAGTAGTTCTGTCCGATCGGGATGTAGTCCCAGTTCATGCCGCGCACGAGGAAGTCGCGGCCGGCGACCTGCAGCTTCCAGCCTGAACTGTCGGCGGCGATTCCCACGATAGCGCGCTCCTCGGCCGGACCGGTCTGGGCGAGTACCGCCGCCGGCGAGAGGACCACCAGCGACAGTGCGACCAGGCGCACGGCGATTCGCCGGGAACGGCTGGGGCGGGACGGGGTCACGGGCGTCACCTCCTGTAGGGGACCTGCGCGGTGGATTCAATCTTCCCGCCAGCGACCACCTCGCGGTACCACCAGGCACTCTCGCGGGGTGTGCGGCGCTGGGTCGTGAAATCCACGTGGAACAGCCCGAATCGTTTCGAGAGGCCCTGTGCCCACTCGAAATTGTCCATCAACGACCAGACGAAGTAGCCGTGGAGGGGCACGCCCGCGGCGAGAGTACGCGCAACGGCGGACAGGTGACCTCGGAGGTACTCGATCCGGCGCGTGTCGGCGAGGTGACCTTGTGGGCCGGGGGCGTCCTCGAAGGCGGCGCCGTTCTCGGTGAGATGGATCCGTGCCGGCGCGTAGTCCCTCGTGATCCGAACGAGCGACTCCTGCAGGCCCTCCGGGTACACCTCCCAGCCCATGGCCGTGAGCTGTTCCGGCGGCGCCATCGTCACGGGGACGGCCCGGCCGTCAGGACCGGCCTTCACCACGTTGCGGCTGTAGTAGTTGACGCCCAGGAAGTCCGTGGGCGTCGCCATGACTTCGAGGTCGCCGGGCTGGACGAACGGCAACTCGGGCGCTGCGAGGTGCCCGAGCCGCACGCGGTCGGCGATGACGTCGGCTGGGTAGCCTCGCCCGTAGATGGGGTCCAGGTACCAGCGGTTGAACGTGCCGTCGAGTTGGCGCGCGGCGTCACGGTCGGCATCAGAATCGCTCGCCGCCTGCATGGGCACATACAGGTTCACCATACCCACCTCGGCCTGCGGGGAGTTCCGCCGCAGCACCTCGACGGCGAGACCGTGCGACACCAGCAGGTGATGCGCGGCGCGCAGCGCACCGCCGGGCGAGCGGAGCCCTGGCGCGTGCACGCCCTGCTCGTGACCCAGTTGCGCGATGCACCACGGTTCGTTGTGCGTGACCCAGTGGCCGACGCGGTCGCCGAGCCGGGCGCTCACTATCTCGGTGAAGTCCACGAATCGGTAAACCGTGTCCCGAGCGGTCCAGCCGCCGCGGTCCTCGAGTGCCTGCGGGAGGTCCCAGTGGTCGAGCGTCACGAACGGGCGGATCCCGGAGGCGAGCAACTGGTCCACCAGGCCTTCATAGAAGTCCAGTCCGGCCACGTTCACGGCGCCCGCACCCGTGGGCAATACACGCGGCCACGCAATGGAGAGCCGGTAAGCGTTGACGCCCAGCCAGCGCAGGAGCTCGATGTCGTCGCGCCACCGGTGGAAGTGATCGCACGCGATGCGTGGGTCGGTGCCGTCCGCGATCCGCCCCGGCGTCGAGGCGAACCGGTCCCAGATGGATTCCCCTCGCCCGCCCTCGTCGTACGCGCCCTCGATCTGCTGGGCGGACGTGGCCACTCCCCACAGGAAGTCCGGTGGGAAGTCGTGGGGGCTCATGACCGAGCCGTCCGCGCGGCCGGCAGAGCCGGAGGCGTCGCCGCGTAGAGATGACAGCGCACCTGCCGGCCGTTCACGTCTCGCGGCTCGGGGTCCGTCAGGTCGCAGGCCTCGAAGCGATCGGGGCACCGCGCGGCGAAGGGACAGCCGCGCTCGGGTGCCGTGCTGCGTGCCGCAGGCACGACCGGCGCCGTGCCAGACGGGCCGGCGATGGCCGCGAGCAGCGCACGCGTGTAGGGGTGCGCCGGAGACGACACGACCTGCTCGCTCGGTCCGTCCTCGACGAGCCGGCCGCGATACAGAACGAGAATGCGGTCGGCGAGATAGCGCGCCGAGGCGAGGTCGTGCGTGATCAGCAGGATGGCGAGGCGCCGCTCGTGCTTGAGCCGCGCGAGCAGGTTGAGGACGCCCATACGGATGGAGACGTCCAGCATGGAGGTGGGTTCGTCCGCCACCAGCAGTTCCGGCGAGACGGCTAGTGCGCGGGCGATCGCCACGCGCTGTCGCTGGCCGCCCGAGAGCTCGTGCGGGTAGCGGTTCACGAACTCCTCCGGCGGGTCGAGCCCGACCGTTCGCAACAGCTCGAGCACCTGGAAGCGGAGCGACCCGGCCGTGTCCGACTTTCGATGGCGCACCAGCGGACGCTCGAGGTGGTGTCCCACGCTATGCACAGGGTTCAGCGATCCGAACGGGTCCTGGAACACCATCTGTACACGACGCCGGTAGCCGAGCGATGCCCGCCGAGGCTCCTTCGCCAGCACGTCTTCACCTCCCAGGCGGATCACGCCACCGTCCGGGAACTCGAGTCGGAGCAGGATGCGTGCGATCGTGCTCTTTCCGCTCCCGGACTCGCCCACGAGGGCGACCGCCTCGCCTGCATCGACGCAGAACGACACGTCACAGGCCGCCTGGACCCGCCGGGCCCGGCCGAAGAGGTGTCTGGAGGAGAACGTCTTCCGCAGACCGTTCACCTCCAGCAGCCGGGGAGCTTCGGCCGAAGGCGTGGGAGTGGTCACGGCCTTGCAAACCGGCAAATAAAATACTTTGTTCGCATACCGAACATAGTCTAGGATTCCCCTAGGGCAGTCAAGGGTCGAAGCGATCCTGGGTGGGGCCCCGGCCCCGGCCCTCGCCCCGGTTCCGGATGGGCCGGTCGCCAGCATACAGGCACGAGCATGCGCCTTCCGGCGCCATCACGAGTCGAGCCCAGCCCCTCCCTTCGCCTCATCGGAGTTCCACTGCACAGGAGGTCGGAGCCATGTTCCCACGTATGAGAGTGGTCTTCTCGGTAGCGTTCCTGCTGGGAGTGCCCAGCACGAGCCACGCGGCTCTCGCGTCCTATTCGCAGAACTTCGAGAGCCTGGTCCAGGCGGACCCCGCTGCGCTCTCCAGTGATGGCTGGGTGGTGTACGGCAACGTGTTCACGCCCACCTACGCCTTCATTTACGGATATGGCTCCTTCCCCGCCCCGAATGGCGGCCCTGCATTCTGTTCGATCGACATCAATCAGGGCGGAACGGGGCAGGGCGTGCAGCAGCTGAGCGTATACAACGACTACAACAACACGGGCCACGCACAGGGGAACTGGGTCGAAGCAAACGTCTATCGCGAGCAGACCATCTCGGCCGCCGACGTGGGCAGGACGTGGAGATTCCGCTTCGACGCCAAGCTCGGCAACCTGGTGGCACCGACCATCGCGACCGCCTTCCTCAAGACGCTGAACCCCGCGGCGGGCTTCGCTACCACGAACTTCCGCCCACTCGACATGACGGTCATCCCTCCGACTTGGGGCACCTACGAGATCTTGATCACGGTGGGCTCGGGTCTTGTCGGGCAACTCATGCAGTTCGGCTTCTCGAGCACCGCCACGAGCTACGCGGGTTCCGGTGTCTTCTACGACAACATCGTGTGGGAGGACGACACACCGCTGGACACACCCGACTCGCCGCGTGCCGCTGCGCTCGAGCTGCGCGCCCCCGCGCCCAACCCGTGCGTGAGCTCGGCCCGGCTCGACTACTCGGTCTCCCATGCCGGATTCGTGGACGTGAGCATCTATGACGTCACCGGCCGCCGCGTCGCCACGCTGGTGCATGGCGACGTGAACCCCGGTGCGAACGCGGCGGTCTGGGACGGCCGCGACGGCGACGGCCGGCTCGCGGCGCCCGGCGTCTACCGGGCCGTGCTGCAGACGGCAGCGGGGACGCGCACCCGGAATCTCGTCCTGACGCGCTGAACCCTGGAGCGGGCGGGCGCACAGGCGCCCCCCCGTTCCGTATTCCGCGCGGCGCGGTCCCGCCGCGCCGCGGAGTCCACCATGCCGCAGTACAAGTCCCCCAACTGGACCCTCGCGATGCTCGCGGGAGCCTGGATCTCGGCGCTCGTGACGGGCCCGGTCCACGCCCAGTGCATGCCCGCCAACCCGAGCTTCGAGATCCCGGGCCCTCCGGGCCGAGTCTTCGGTGGCTGGAACCAGTTCGGTCCGGTCGGGCGCGCCCCGAGTGCCACGCATGGTAGCGCGGCCGCGCGTGTGAGCGGGCCGAATGCGGGCGGTTTCGACGTGGCGGCGTTCTGGCAGGCCGTGGAAGCGCTCCCGGGACAGCGCTGGGCCGCCACCGTGCTCGTGCAGGTATCGTCCACCAGTCCACTCGCCGGCCAGTCCAAGGCCATCGTGAACGTCGAATGGCGCAATGCGAGCGGCGTGCTGATCTCGTACGAGTCGCATCCCGTGGCCGACCCCGCCACGGTGCCCGGAGAATGGAAGCAGGTGCACATTGAGACTGCGGCCGCGCCTGCAGGTACGGTGAGCGCGCGACTCCTGCTCGGCGTGCTGCAGGGCCCCGGTGACCCGGTTCCGCAGGTGTACTACGACGCGGCGACCTTCTGGAACCTTGGTCCGCCCACGATCGAGAGTCAGCAGTGGAACGACTTCCCAAGCGGCCGCACCATCTCGTTCAGTGGTCGCAACTGGCGCGTGAAGGGCACCGGCTTCTACGGGCCCGGGCCCAACCTGTTCGACCACAGCACGAGCGCCGTGTGGGTGGATACCGAGTCGCGCCTGCACCTCACGATCCGCAAGATCGGGAGTTCGTGGTACAGCAGCGAGGTGGCGCTCACGGATCCGCTCGGCTATGGCGACTACCAGTTCACGACGCGCGGGCGCGTGGACCAACTGGACCTGAACACCATCCTCGGACTGTTCTTGTGGGAATACGGCCCTTGCTACAACACCGCCTACCTGTGGTGGAACCCTTACAACGAGATCGACGTCGAGTTCAGCCGCTGGGGCGCAGCCTCCGGTCCCAATGCCCAGTTCGTCGCGCAGCCCGCGTCCACGGGCGGGAACATCCTGCACTACAACGTCACGTACGCCGTCGGTGAGGTCGCGACGCACGCGATGCGCTGGCTCCCGGATCGAGTCGAGTACCGAAGCTGGAGGGGCGGGACGCAGGACGAGTCACCTGCGAACATGGTCGCCTCGTGGGTCTACACGGGCCCCAACCTCCCGCGGCCCGACCAGCCGCGCGTGCACGTGAACCTGTGGCAGATCGCCTCCCCCGCCGTGACGCAGGAGGTGGTGCTGGACGCGTTCACGTTCGTGCCCGCCTGCCCGGGCGGGAACTGTGGCGCCCTGGACGCACCGCCAGTCGTCGCTCCGGCGCTGCTCGCCGCGCCCGCCTCGCCCAATCCATTCCGCGCGGTCACTCGCATTCGCTATGCCGCCACCGGCGCCGGCCGCGCCGGATTGTCGGTGCTCGACCCAGCGGGTCGCATCGTGCGGCGACTCGAGGCCGCGCAGGTCGCCGCCGGCGCGAATGAGTTCCACTGGGACGGACGAGACGACGACGGCAGGCGAGTGGCGCCGGGAGTCTACTTCTACCGGCTCGAGGCGCCGGGGCTCGCTCGCGGTGGTCGCGTGGTGGTCCTCGAATGACATCCACGGCAGCCGAACGCGGGATGCCCTGATGGACGATCCGCGCATACTACAAGGCTCAGGAATCGGGATGGAGCGGGACCGTACCGCCGCCCCGGTCAGGAGCGAACGGCAGCCCGAAAGCGCGTTTGTGGAGCTGGACCGCGAGCCCTGGCAGCGCATCACCGGCGTGG
>CAZADU010000451.1:0-8081 GCA_964483945.1 uncultured bacterium | reverse complement strand
GGGTTCGATTCCCACGCGTTCCCGCCATTTCTTCGTGAGGCGAGCTGCACCGCGGTCCTGGTCGCTGTGCTCGTGCTCGCCGCACCGGCGCCGGCACGCGCGCAGGCGGTACCGGATAGCGCCGCGCCGATCCACACCTCCGTGGTGCGCGATACCTCGACCGTGCCAGACAGCACCGCCAGCTCGTCCGAGCGGCCTTCGGGCGCGAGCGCGGCAGCCACAGCCGCGGACAGCGCTCGCCGGCACGTGTGGCACGAGGAGCCGCGCTTCGTCATGGCGCGCTCGCTGCTGGTGCCCGGCTGGGGACAGGCCCACAATGGTGCGTGGTTCAAGGCCGCGGCCGTCGCCACGGGAGAGGTCTGGCTCGCCACGCGGATCGTGAAGGACCAGCACGAACTGGACCGGCTCCAGACCGAGATCGAGGACGCACGGGCCGACACCGACGCGGCACGTGAGGTCGACCTCGTGAACCAGTATAATGCCCTGCTCGACCAGAGACTCGCGCGCCAGTGGCTCCTCGGTGCGGTGCTCGCCTATGCCTTGATCGACGCGTACGTGGACGCGCATTTCCGCGGCTTTGAACTCGAATTCCAGACCGACCCGGCGTTGCCCGCCGACCGCGTGCCCGCCTCGGGGGGCCGTGGCCGCGTGGGCGGGCGCCTCGGTCTGCGGTGGAACTTTTGACCGATCCCCGGCTTCGTCACATCCGAAACTTCTGCATCGTCGCGCACATCGACCACGGCAAGAGCACGCTGGCGGACCGGCTGCTCGAGATTACACACACGCTCACCCCGCAACAGATGAAGGCCCAGGTTCTCGACGACATGGACCTCGAGCGCGAGAAGGGCATCACCATCAAGTCGCACGCCATCGCCATGGAATACCCGTCGAAGGACGGACACACTTACGAGCTGAACCTCATCGACACGCCTGGGCACGTGGACTTCACCTACGAGGTGTCGCGAGCACTCGCCGCCTGTGAGGGTGCGATTCTGGTGGTGGACGCGTCGCAGGGCATCGAGGCGCAGACGCTCAGCAACTACTTCCTCGCGCGCGACCAGAAGCTCACCATCGTGGGTGCGATCAACAAGGTGGACCTGCCCGCGGCTCGCCCCGACGAGATCGCGCTCGAGATCGAGCACGTGGTCGGCGTGCTGGCCGAGCACGTCAGCCGCATCAGTGCGAAGACCGGCTTCGGCGTGGCCGAACTGCTCGAGCGGGTCATCGCCGACGTGCCGCCGCCCTCCGGCGATCCGGATGCTCCGTTTCGCGCACTCATCTTCGATTCCAAGTTCGACCAGTACCGGGGCGTGGTCTGCCTCGTGCGCGTGGTGGATGGCTCGCTCAAGTCCGGGGACCGCGTGCAGTTCCTGTCCACCGGCGCTCAGCACGACGTGACCGAGGTGGGCAAACTGCGGCTCAAGCTGGACCCCGAGCCGACACTGCACGCGGGGCAGGTGGGCTACATCGTGGCCGGCATCAAGACGGTCGCGGACGCGCGCGTCGGCGATACCATCGTGGCGGCGGGGCAAGAGCCGGCACTCGAGCCGCTGGCGGGTTTTCGAGAGACCAAGTCCATGGTGTTCTCGGGCCTCTACCCGATCGACGCCGAGCAGTACGAGTCGCTCAAGGAGGCGCTGGCCAAGCTGCGCCTGAACGACGCCTCGCTCGACTACGAGCCCGAGACTTCGGTCGCGCTCGGATTCGGGTTCCGCTGCGGCTTCCTCGGGCTGCTGCACCTCGAGATCATCCAGGAGCGCCTGCGCCGCGAGTTCCAGATCGATCTCATCGCCACCACGCCGAGCGTGATGTACCACGTGCTGCTCACCAACGGCGAGTTCATGAAGGTGGACAACCCCAGCCAGATGCCGGAGGTGCAGAACATCGAGGCCATCGAGGAGCCGATCGTGCTCGCGCACGTGGTCACGCCGACGGACTACCTCGGTAACATCATGAAGCTGTGTCAGGACCGTCGCGGCTCGTACGTGGAGATGGTGCACCTCGAGGAGAAGCGCGTACGCGTCGCCTACCGGCTGCCACTGGGCGAGATCGTGCTCGACTTCTACGACCGGCTGAAGAGCGTGTCGCGGGGCTACGCGTCGCTGGACTACGAGTTCTCCGGTTACCAGGAGTCCGAGGTGGTCAAGCTTGAAGTCATGCTGAACGGCGAGGTCGTGGACGCGCTCTCGGCGATCGTGCACCGCGACAAGGCCTACACGTACGGCAGTTCACTGTGCGGGAAGCTCAAAGAACTGATCCCCCGGCAGATGTTCCAGGTCGCGATCCAGGCCTCCATCGGGGGCAAGATCATCGCGCGCGAGACGATCGGTGCGATGCGCAAGAACGTCATCGCCAAGTGTTACGGAGGTGACATCTCGCGCAAGCGCAAGCTGCTCGAGAAACAGAAGGAGGGCAAGCGGCGTATGAAGCAGATCGGAACCGTCGAGGTGCCGCAGGAGGCGTTCCTGGCGGTGCTCAAGGTGGACCGCGGCTGACGCCGCACGGAGAGCCATGTCCAGTCCCGGTGCCCCGCGTTCCCAGACCCGCGACTACGTCGAGGCCATCGCCTGGGCGGTGGTCATCACGCTCGTGCTGCGCACGTTCGTCATCCAGGCGTTCCGCATCCCGTCAGAGTCCATGGCGGACACGCTGCTGGTGGGCGACTTTCTGTTCGTGAACAAGCTGGAGTACGGCCCGAAGGTGCCGTTCACGCACATCCGCCTGCCCGGCCTTCGCACGCCGGCGCGCGGCGACGTGATCGTGTTCCAGTGGCCAGAGGATCCCTCCAAGGACTTCATCAAGCGCTGCATCGCCAGCGGAGGGCAGACGCTCGAGGTGAAGCACAAGGAGGTTTACGTGGACGGCGAGAAGCTGGAGGAGCCCTACGCGAAGCACGACAGTTGGAGCGAGGACCCCTCGGGCTACACGCCGCGCGACAACTACGCACCCCCCACGGTCGCGCCGGGCGAGCTGTTCATGATGGGTGACAACCGCGACAACTCCAACGACAGCCGCTTTTGGGGCACGGTGCCCATGGACTACGTGAAGGGCCGCGCGTTGTTCATCTACTTTTCGACCGCAGGACAGAAGTGGTGGGACGGAATGCTTCACGTCCGGTTCAACCGCCTGTTCAAGGGCATCCGATGAGCGCGCTCTTGGACGGTCCCTCGCCCGCGGCGCGCGCCGAGGCCGGGCAGGCGTTGTACGTGCACGTGCCGTTCTGTGCCGCACCGTGCCCATACTGCCACTTCTCAAAGGAGCGGCTGTCGGGCGCGGGTGTGGAGCGCTGGCTGGCCGCTCTCGAACGCGAAGCGGTCCAGCGCGCGCCGGCGGCGGCGGGCGTGGCGTTCCGTTCGGTGTTCTTTGGCGGCGGCAGCCCGTCCGCATTGTCCTCCCGGCACTTCAAGCGCGCCTGGAACGCCATTCGCAGCCACTTCGAGTTGGCCGCCGATGCCGAGGTTACACTCGAGGCGAATCCCGAGGCGGTGCGGTCCGAACTGCTCGACGCCTGGGCGGCGGCGGGTGTGAACCCGCTGTCGATGGGCACGCAGTCGTTCGTGCCCGAGGAGCTCGCCTCGCTCGGCCGCATCCACGACGAACGTCGCCCCGCCGAGGCGTTCGCGCTGGCGCGTGCGCACGGGTTTCGCAGGCTGTCGCTCGACCTCATGTTCGGCTTTCCCGGTCACACGAGGGAACATTGGGCGCGCACGCTCGCCGCAGCACTGGCGCTGGCGCCCGAGCATGTCTCGGCCTACGGGTTCATCCCCGAGGAGGGCACTCCGCTCGGTGACGCCGTGGCCCGAGGCACCGCCGTGACCGTGCTCCCAGAGCTCGAGGCCGACCTGCACGCGCAGGCCGATGCGGCATTCGCCGAAGCCGGCCTGGCGCCCTACGAGACCTCGAACTGGTCCCGGCCCGGTGCCGAGTGCCGGCACAACCTCACCTACTGGCTGCGGCGCGACTACCTCTCGCTCGGGCCGTCCGCGCACGGGCTGTGGCGTGGCGTGCGCTACGCCAACGCGCACTCACTCGCCGACTGGGCCGCGCGGATCGAGTCCGGCGCCGACCCCGCGGTGAGCACCGAAGCCGAGACCCCCGAGTCGCGCACCGACGAGCGGGTCATGCTCGGGCTGCGGCTCGCCGCTGGGCTGGACCCGGCCGACCATCCTGCAGACGCTGTGGCCGAGATGGGCGCGCGCTATGGCGAGGCATTCGCCGCGGCTGCGGACCAGGGCCGCCTCGAGCGCGCCGGACGCGCGTGGCGTGTGCCACCCGCGCACCGCTTCGTCGCGGACGACGTCATCGCGTGGCTCGCCGTGCGTGCACGGCCACTCACCGCCGTGGAGTGTGCCGCGTGAGCGCCAAACGACCGGGAGCGTCACGTTCGGCGTTCCGGGAGAATGTCGAGTCCATCGCCTGGGCCGTGGTCATGATGCTGATCCTGCGCGTGTTCCTGTTGCAGGCATTCCGGATCCCATCCGAGTCCATGCGCGACACGCTGCTGGTGGGCGACTTCCTGTTCGTCTCCAAAGTGGACTACGGCGCCAAGCTCCCGTTCACGCACATCCGGCTGCCGGGACTTCGCCAGCCGAAGGCGGGGGACGTCATCGTGTTCCAGTGGCCACCCGACCCGTCGCAGGACTTCATCAAGCGGTGCATCGCCACCGGTGGGCAGACCGTCGAGATCCGCGAGAAGCGGATCTTCGTGGACGGCAGCGAGCTCGTGGAGTCGTACGTGCGCCACACCGACCCGCGAATGGAACCCGCCGGTGTCTCCCCGCGCGACAACCTCGGGCCGTTCACCGTGCCGAGGGGTCAGCTGTTCATGATGGGCGACAACCGCGAGAACTCAGCCGATAGTCGCTATTGGGGTTTCGTGCCGATGGACCTGGTGAAGGGCCGCGCGGTCTTCATCTACTTCTCGACGGCCTCCCAGCACTGGTGGGACATGCCGTTCTTCGTACGCTGGGACAGGCTGTTCCGCCAGATACGCTGAACGTGGCCCGCCTGCGATGCTCACACGGTGCAGCACCCTCACACGCCTTCGCGCGGGTTTGACTTCCCAGCCCCGCGCATGCAGGAATCCCTCGCCATGTCCTCGCCGGCCATCCCCGGGCGGCTCGCCGCCTCCGACCCCGATCTGAGCGAGCATCAGCAACGCGTATTCGCGCAGCTGGTCTCGCTCTATCGCCATGACGCCCGGCCCGTGAGTTCCGAGAGGCTCGGCCGGGCCGCCGAGGGCAGTTCCGCCGCACGCCTGCGCGGAGCCCTCTCCGATCTCGAGGCGCTGGGCCTGCTCGAGCGCGCGCACGCCGCCGCCGGGCGCGTGCCGAGTCCCGCCGGCTGGGAGTTCTACGTGCGCGTCGTGCTGGAGCCGGCCGCGCTTCCGGCCGAGGTCGAGGACGTCGTGGCCGAGCGGCTCGCGCAATCGCGACATGACGTCGAGCGCGTGCTGCAGGAGGCGTCGCGCCTGCTGGCCGCGTTCTCGCGCCAGCTCGGTCTTGCACTCGCCGCTTCACTCGAAGACGAACCGCTCGCCTCGCTCGAGGTGGAGCCGCTCGGCGAGCGCCGGGTGGTCCTCGTCCTGGGCCTCGCGGGCCTGCGTTCGCGCACACTCGCGCTCGAGCTCGATACGCCGCTCGACCGTGCCGCGCTCGCCGAGGTCACCGCGGTGCTGCGCGACGCGCTGCTCGGGCGCACGCTCGCCGACGCGCGCAACCGGCTCGCGCACGACCCCGAACTCGCGCGCCACTCCGCGGTGCGCATCGTCGCGCGCGCCGCCGTGGCGAGCTGGGGCCGCGCGGTGGACACGCCGTTGCTCACCGCGGGCGTGGCGCACATGGCCGGCCAGCCCGAGTTCGCCGACGGCACGCGGCTGGGGCCGGTGCTGCGCGCCCTCGAATCCGGCGGCCCGCTCGAGCGGCTGATGGTCGGCAGCGTGCAGGGGCATGCCGGCGTGCAGGTGGGTGTGCAGCCCGCCGGCGGACTCGCGTCCCTGAGCCTGGTCAGCTACGCGCTGCCGGGCGCTGTGCCCGGTGCCGTGGGCGTGCTGGGCCCGATGCGCATGGACTACGCCAACACGCTCGCGCTGGTGGATCTGGTCGGCACGCGCGTCGCTGATCTGCTCACCGACTGAACACGCGCCTCCCGAGCACGCCACGAGGAACTTCATGAACCAGGACAAGCGAGGTGCCGGCGTGCCGGGCGAGCCCGAGCCGCTGGTCACCACCGAATCACCGGCTGCGGACGCCGTGGAGTTCGCCGCCGAGACTCAGCGCGCCGACGAGCTGCGGGGGCCGGCGGCCCCCGACTACAAGGACAAGTGGCTGCGCGCCGAAGCCGAGGTCCAGAACGTGCGCCGCCGGCTGCAGCGCGAGCGCGAAGACGCGGTGCGCCAGAGCGAGGATCGCGTGCTATTGGACGTCATCGGGCTGCTGGACGACCTCGAGCGCGCACTCGCCTCGCTGCCGCCCGAGCAGGCGTCCGGCGCCTGGGCGCAGGGTGTCACCCTCACCGCGCAGCGCATGCGTGACACGCTGGCTCGCCACGGCGTCACTGCGGTGCCGTCGGTGGGAGAGCCGTTCGACCCGGCGTTCCACGATGCACTGCTCGAGATCCCCGCGACCGAGGGGCTGATCCCCGGCCACGTCGCGCAGGAGGTCCAGCGTGGCTACCAGCGCGAGAACCGTGCGCTTCGTGCCGCGCGCGTCGTCGTGACGCGCGCGAAGAATTGATCATGGCGAAACGCGACTACTACGAGGTGCTCGCAGTCGCCCGCGGTGCCTCGGAGGACGAGATCAAGAAGGCCTACCGCAAGGTGGCCATGCAGTGGCATCCCGACCGCAACCCGGGCAACGCGGACGCGGAGACGAAGTTCAAGGAGGCCACCGAGGCCTACGAGGTGTTGCGTGACGCCCAGCAGCGTGCGCGCTACGACCAGTTCGGCCATGCGACCACCGGCGGCGGATTCGGCGGCGGTGGCGGCGGCGGCGGGGCCGAGGGCTTCGGCGGCTTTGACCTGGCCGACGCGCTGCGCGCGTTCATGCGCGACTTTGGCGGCGACGGCTCGATCGATGACCTGTTCGGTGGCGGCCGTGGGCGCGGGCCCGCGAGTGGCGACGACCTTCAGGTTCGCCTGCCGCTCACGCTCGAGGAGATCGCCACGGGTGTGGAGAAGAAGATCCGCGTCAAGCACCTGAAGCGCTGTGAAACGTGCAGCGGACGTGGCGGGCAGGGCGAGAGCGTGTGCCCGCAGTGCCGGGGGCGCGGCCAGGTGCGCCGTGTTCAGCAGACCATGTTCGGGCAGTTCGTGAACGTCTCGGCGTGTCCGCGCTGCGAGGGCGAGGGCAACGTCGTCGCCGAGCCGTGCAAGACGTGCAGCGGCGACGGGCGCGTGAGCGACAGCGACACCGTGTCGGTGAAGGTTCCTCCCGGTGTGGCACACGGCAACTACATCCCATTGCGCGGGATCGGCGACGCCGGCACGCGGGGCGGTCCGGCCGGGGACCTCGTCGTGCTGATCGAAGAGAAGGAGCACGAACTGTTCGAGCGCCATGGCGACCACTTGGGGCTCGAGATGCCGGTGAGCTTCGTCACGCTGGCACTGGGCGGCAAGCTGGAAGTGCCGCTGCTGGGTGGGGGTACCGCCGCGGTGGACGTCTCGGCCGGCACGGCGAGCGGCCACGTCGCGCGTGTGAAGGGTAAGGGCCTGCCGGGGTTGCGCGGAGGCCGCGGCGATCTGCAAGTCCGGCTGCGCGTGTGGGTGCCAGCCAAACTCTCGGCGGCCGATCGCAAGCTGCTCGAGGAACTGCGCCGAGGCGAGGGGATGCAGCCGCCCAAGCCCTCGCGTTCGCTGTTCGACAAGGTGCGCGATGGCTTCGGCGGCTGACGCCGCACCGTCGTTCCTGTTCCTGCCGCGCCTGGCCGGCGAGCCGGACGCGTTCAAGCTCGGCGAGGAGGATGCGCGCTACGTCTCGCGCGTCGTGCGCGCGAAGCCGGGTGAGCGCCTCACCGCCAGCGACGGCGCCGGGCTCGTCGCCGAGATGGTGGTGGAGACACTGCGCCCTGACGTGTTCGTGCGC
>CAZADU010000450.1:0-5816 GCA_964483945.1 uncultured bacterium | reverse complement strand
GCGTCGTCATGCTCGAGGAACGGGATCAGTGCTGCGGCCGGTGACACCAGCTGGATCGGTGAGACGTCCATGTAGTCCACGTCGGTCCGATCGACCGTCGGGTACTCGCCGCGCGAGCGCACGGTGAGCGACTTCTCGTCGAGCACGCCGGACTTCTTGTCGAACGGCGTGTTGGCCGGCGCGATGCGCGCGCGGTCCTCGACGTCCGCCGCCAGGAACTCGGGTTTCTTGCGGTCCACCTGACCGCCGACGACACGGAAGTACGGCGTCTCAAGGAAGCCGAACTCGTTCACCTTGGCATACGTGGACAGCGACGAGATGAGCCCGATGTTCGGGCCTTCCGGCGTCTCGATCGGGCAGACGCGGCCGTAGTGCGTGTAATGCACGTCACGCACTTCGAAGCCGGCGCGGTCGCGGGTCAGGCCGCCGGGTCCGAGCGCCGACAGGCGGCGCTTGTTCGTCAGCTCCGCCAGCGGGTTCGTCTGGTCCATGAACTGCGACAGCTGGCTGGACCCGAAGAAGCTCTGGATCACGGCCGAGATGGTGCGCGAGTTCACGAGGTCCGTCGGCGTGATCTGCTCCTGATCCTGGAGCGACATGCGCTCGCGGATGATGCGGGCCATGCGCGCGAGGCCGATGTTGAACTGGTTCGCAAGCAGTTCGCCCACCGAGCGCACGCGCCGGTTGCCGAGGTGATCGATGTCGTCGGTCACCGCCGGCTCCTCGACTCCCAGCTCGTTCACCATCGCACCGCCCGTGCGCAGCAGGACCAGGTACTTGATGATGACGATGAAGTCTTCCCGGCACAGCGTCGTGTGATTCAGGTCCGGCACGCCGAGCCCGAGCTTCTTGCGCACGTCGCGGCCCGGGAGCAGCGAGTCGTGCGGGAGCTTCTGGTTCAGCTTGTACCGCCCCACCCGCGCGAGGTCGTAGCGCTTCGGGTTGAAGAACAGCTTGTTCAGGATCTCGCGGGCCGAATCGGCACGCGGCGGCTCGCCCGGACGGAGCAGGTTGTAGATGCGGTGAAGTGCCTCCTCCTGCGTCTTCGTCTGGTCCTTGCGCAGCGTATTGCGAACGAGGTCCGAGTCGTCCTGGTGCGGGATGAGGAACACCTCGAGCGACTCGAGCCCGGACTTCTTGAGCATCTCGACCTTTTCGGCCGTGATCTCCTCGTTGGACTCGAGCAGGATCTCGCCCGTGCTCTCGTCCATCAGGTCGAGCGCGCAGATGCGGCCCAGCACGACTTCGGCCTTCTTGCCGCGGACGTCCAGCGTCTCCTTCTCGTAGAACAGCTCGAGGATCTCGCGGTCGTTCACGAAGCCGAGGGCCCGCAACAGCACGGTGACCGGCAGCTTGCGCTTGCGGTCGATGTGCACGTGCATGATGTCGTTCACGTCGAGCGAGAACTCCACCCACGAGCCGCGGTAGGGGATGATGCGAGCGTTGTACAGCGTCTTACCGTTCGGGTGCGTCATTTCGTCGAAGAAGACACCCGGCGAACGGTGGAGCTGCGAGACGATCACGCGCTCCGCGCCATTGATGATGAACGTGCCGCTATCGGTGATGAGCGGCAGCTCGCCGAGGTAGACTTCCTGCTCGATGACGTCCTTGTCGCGCTTGACGCCCTCCACCTCTTCGCGAGTGTTGAGGCGCAGGCGCGCCTTGAGCGGCGCCGAGAAGGTGAGGTCACGCTCGACGCACTCGTCCATCGTGTACTTGGGTTCACCGATCTCGTAGGCCACGAACTCGAGCGAGAACAACTCGCGAGCGTCCGAGATGGGGAACACGCCGGTGAACACCTCCTGCAGGCCCTCGTTGCGGCGCCGCATCGGGTCCGCATCCATCTGCAGGAAGTCGCGAAAGCTCTTCAGCTGGACCTCGAGCAGGTTGGGAATCTGGAGATTCCACTGCGCGTCGATCTTGGAGAAGCTCTTCCGTTCCCTGCGACGTGCTGTCTTCAAGTGCTTACCGCCTTTCCCGTGAAACGCGTTCCGACGCCGCGACCCCGGGCCCTGGCGGGCCCGGGTTCGCGGGGGGAAATCAGGACTTCAAGCGAGGTCGCGAATCACTTGATCTCGACGGTGGCGCCCTGCTCTTCGAGCGACGCCTTCATCTTGGCGGCGTCATCCTTGGACACGCCGTCCTTGACCGTCTTCGGGGCGCTGTCCACCAGGTCCTTCGCCTCCTTGAGGCCGAGGCCGGTCAGTTCGCGCACGACCTTGATGACCTGGATCTTCTTGTCGCCAGCGCCGATGAGCACGACGGCGAACTCCGTCTTCTCCTCGGCCACGGCGGCGGCAGCTCCGCCCCCGCCCATCGGCATCGCCATCATCGGCGCCGCGGCGGTGACACCGAACTTGTCCTCGAACTTGGACTTCAACTCCGAAAGCTCGAGCACCGTCATGTTGCCGATGAGGTCGAGCACCTGGTCGATCGAGTTCGACATGGCTTGCTTTCTCCTTCTTGCAGGAATGCCGTTGCCGGCAGGGAAGTTTTCGTGAGCCGGGCTGCGGGCCCGGGTGGATCAGGACTCAGCTGGCCTTCGACTTCTCGCGGGCCAGCGCGTCGGCCATGTTGGCCGGCGTGGCGAGCATGGCGTTGAGGGCGCCGAGGAACGTGGACATCGGGGCGATGAATGTGCCGATGAGCTGCGACAGCAGTACCTCGCGGCTCGGGAGGGTGGCCAGCTGGGAGATCGCCTTGCTGTCGTACAGCCTGCCGTCCACGACGGCGGCCTTGACGCGAGGCCTCTCGAACTCCTTGGCGAAATCCGAGAGGATCTTGGCTGGGGCCATCTCGTTGACCGGGCTGAACACGAGACCGGTCGGACCGACGAGATGCTCGTCGAGTTCCTGGATCCCGCGCTCGTTGAACGCGCGCTTGAGCAGCGTGTTCTTGATGACCCGGAACTGCACGCCTTGTTCGCGGCACCGCTTGCGCAGAAGCGAGAGGCTCTGCACGGTCATGCCGGTGAAGTCGGCGAGGTAGATTCCGCGCACATCGGTGATGCGCTCGCGCGTGTCCTTGAGGACCGCTTCTTTCTGAGGAGTGGGCATCGTGCCTCCTAGGCCATTTCGGCCGTGATGGCCGAGGGGTCGAGGGTGATACCCGGGCCCATCGTGGAGCTGATGGTCAGGCTCCTGACGTAGGCGCCCTTGGCTCCCGTGGGCTTGGCGCGCATCAGCTCGCGGAGGAAGGCCTTGGCATTGTCGAGCAGCTGGTCTTCGCTGAACGACGCCTTGCCCACCGGCGCATGCACGTTGGAACCCTTGTCCACGCGGAACTCGATCTTGCCGGCCTTGAGTTCCTTGACGGCCTTCGCCACGTCGAACGTGACCGTGCCGCTCTTAGGATTGGGCATCAGTCCGCGCGGCCCGAGCACGCGCCCGAGCTTGCCGACCTCGCCCATCATGTCCGGCGTTGCGACGATGGCATCGATATCGAGCCAGCCGTCCTGGATCTTCTTGACGTAGTCCTCGGCCCCGGCGTGGTCGGCGCCCGCAGCTTGCGCCTCCTTGACCTTGTCACCCTTGGCCAGCACCAGCACGCGCAGTTTCTTGCCCGTGCCGTGCGGCAGCACGACGGTGCCGCGCACCAGCTGGTCGGAGTGACGGGGGTCCACGCCCAGGTGCGACGAGATGACGATCGTCTCATCGAACTTGGCACGCGCCGTCTGCTTCACGAGCTTCACCGCATCGGCGAGGTCCTTCACCGATCCGACTTTGCTCGTGACCTCGAACGCCGCGCGATAGCGCTTCCCGTGCTTCGGCATGCATCCTCCCGTGGTCCCACCGTGACGGTGTGCACCGTCACTCCCACGTGTTCGGAGTGGTTGAGTGCCCGGCTCGCCCAGCAGGCGTTCGCCCGCCGGACCGGCGCGCCGCACTCTGGCGAGCCCGGATGTCTACTCGGTCAGTTGCCGCCCTCTTCCTCGACCGCCTCGAGCTCCTCGGCAGTGGCGTAGCCCTTCTGCACCACCCAGTCGAGCGTCTCGAACAGGTCCTGGAACTTGGCGTCGGGCGACTTCTCGACCTGAGCGCGGACGATCTCGTAGATCTCGCGCGGGGACTTGCCCTTCAGCAACCGTTCCGCAGACTCCATGTCCATCCGGATCATTCCGGTTCCTTCCCCCCAGGCCCTGGGATCGTTGCCGCGCATTGCGGTACCGCATCCCCTGCGCCCTCAGCGGCGGCACGGCGTTCGTGCCGGGCGTTGCGGGCTCACGCGGGCCGGCCTGGCGTCCCGCGTGCCTTCGCACTATTGGTGAATCAGTCGGCGATCTCGATCCCCATGCTGCGCGCAGTTCCCATCACCATCCGCTCGGCGGCTTCCACCGTGGCGGAGTTGAGGTCCGGTGCTTTCAGCTCGGCGATCTCGCGCACCTGCTTCTTGGTGACCTTGCCCACCTTGTTGCGGTTCGGCTGGCCCGACGCGCGCTCGAGCCCCGCGGCCTTCTTCAGAAGGATCGCGGCGGGCGGCGTCTTGGTGATGAACGTGAACGAACGGTCGCTGTAGACCGTGATGATCACGGGGATCACCAGGCCGGACTGAGCCTGAGTGCGCGCATTGAACTGCTTGCAGAACTCCATGATGTTGATGCCGTGCTGGCCCAGTGCCGGGCCCACGGGCGGCGCGGGCGTCGCGATGCCGGCGTTGCACTGCAGCTTGACGTAGGCGGTGATCGGCTTCGCCATCGAAAGGACTCCTCGTCGCTAGACCGGTTGGACCTGGAGGAAGTCCAGTTCCACCGGGGTCGCGCGACCGAAGATGCTGACCATCACCTTCACCTTGCCGCGCTCGTTGTTGACTTCATCCACCACACCCGTGAACGCACTGAACGGACCGTCGCTGATCCGCACGTGGTCGCCGATGCTGAACTGCACCGTCGGCACGGGGCGGGTCTTGCTCGTCTCCATCTGGCCCAGCAAGCGCCGGACTTCGTTCTCCTTGAGCGCGACCTCGCGAGCGCCCGAACCCACGAATCGCGTCACGCCCGGCACGTTCTGCACCAGGTGTCGCGTGTCGTTGGTGAGCGCCATCTCGACGACCACGTACGAGGGGAACGTCTTGCGCTTGGACGTCTTGCGCTTGCCGTCCTTCATCTCCACGACCTCTTCGGTCATCACGAGGATCTGGCCGAACTGTTCCTCGAGGCCCATCGAGTGGATGGCCTTCTCGAGGTTCGTCTTGACCTTATTCTCGTGACCCGAGTAGGTGTGGATCACATACCACTTCTTGTCACTCATGCTGGGTTCCGCCGCCGCCGCGTCTGGCCGCGAGGGCGCCTGAGGGGTGGCTCGGCTCAACGGAAGAGAAGCGCCACGGCCCGGTTGAGGATCTGGTCCACGATGCCGATGAACGCGGCGACGAGGAGCACGGTGACGATCACCACCACGGTGGAGTCACGCAGTTCGTCTCGCGTGGGCCAGCTGACCTTGCGGAGCTCGGTGCCCACGTCCTTCGTGTAGTCGCGGATCTGCTGCATCACCGACATCGGTGGGCTTCCTCGTGTTGTCGCATCGCGCGATGGAGCTGCGCGCCGCGGGACCACATGCGTGGCAGGCGAGACAGGACTTGAACCTGCAACCCCCGGTTTTGGAGACCGGTGCTCTACCAAATTGAGCTACTCGCCTAGGCTCGCCGTGCTTCGGATTCCCTGCAGCGGGGGGATCCGTCTCCCCGTCACAGAATTGTCGAGGCACTCACTCCAGCGGACGGGGTCGCCCCCTGCCCGGATGGGGTCAGCGCGTCTCTTTGTGAGCGGTATGCTTGCGGCACGAGGCGCAGAACTTCTTGAACTCCACCCGGTCCGGATG
>CAZADU010000449.1:0-2583 GCA_964483945.1 uncultured bacterium | reverse complement strand
CTCCTTGTCACCCTCGATCACGCGCACCATGACCTCGACGGTGTAGCCAGGGCGCAGGTCGGGGCGCTCGGGCTTGATCTGGGTGTTCTCTACCTTTTCAAGCAGGCCCATGACGGGCTCCTTTCAACTTGGATTTGCCCGCCTCGAAGCGGGCCTTCTATAAGCAGCGGCGGAGTATACGGGAGCCATGATGCATGGCTCAAGGCCTTATTATGTCAGGATTTGGGCGATTTTCTGGGCTTTTCCGGGCGCTGTCCCCGTGGCCCCGGCCCCCGGCCACGGCCTCGCGGCCACGGAAGTCCCGCACCACCCTCGGGTGCCCCGGGGCCGTGGGGGACGCGGCCGGGCAGCAGCCTGGCCCGAGGTGCGGCCTCGGCCCGTTCCTCGCGACCGGCGCAAGACCGGCGCGTGCTGCGCATCCAGGTTCACGTCAGGTCCCTCCCGTATCGGCACAGCTCCTCGCCCTTCACCGGCTCTGTGAACCGACATTCCAACCGGAACCCCACGCGCTCGAGCACACGTTGGGAGGCCGCGTTCTCGGGATCCGTGATCGCGAGCACGCGGGCGAGGCCATGCCGTTCGCGCGCCAGGGCAAGCACCGCCTCGGCCGCCTCGCGCGCGAAGCCCTGTGCGCGCGCGGCCGGCAGGAACGCGAAGCCCAGGTCGGGGTGTTCGAGCGTGTCGCGCTTGAGCAGCCCCGCGATCCCGAGTGCTGCCCCACCCGCGAGGGACTCCACCAGCCACAGGCCGAACCCGTTCGCCGCGTAGCTCGCGCGCACCCGGTCCACGTAACCGCGCGCGTCGTCGAGCGTGCGCACATTGCGGTCGCCGATGAACCGCAGCCAGTCGGGGTCATTCACCAGATCCATCACGAACGTGGCGTCATCGTGCGTCAGCTCGCGCAGGCGCAGCCGTGGGCTGGAGGTGATCTCAGCCCTGGCGTCAGGATGCACAACGTCCACCGGCGCTCACAGGATCGGATGGATGCATGTCGCCCCTTTTCTTCGTCGGACGCGGGGAACATACCAGTCCGGGCAGCAGCGTTCGCTCGTTCGAAGCCCGGTTCGAGCCCGGGACCGCGCCGCTCGGCTCGCTTTGTCGCCGCCCGCCCGCATCCTCTACCCTCGCGTCATGTTCGCCCGCAGCCGCCAATTGTTCGCGACCGGCATGTTCGTCGTGGACGCGGTGCTCATCGCGCTCGCGTGGCTGGGTGCTTACTGGCTCCGCTTCCACGCGCTGGGCCTGCCCACGCCGCTCGGTGTCCCGCCGCTGTCGCTCTATCTCTGGAGCGGCGCGGTGCTCACGCCCACGGCGCTGCTCGTGCTGCGCACGTTCCGGCTCTACCGCTCGGCGCGTACCTCGCGGCTGGGTGTAGAGCTGCTCGCCATCGTGCAGGCCATGCTCGTCGTGGCGGCCATGGCGGGTGTGGGTTCGTTCTACGCCAAGGGCGAGCTGTCGCGATCGGCGATCGCGATGTTCCTCGTGCTGGCCACGCTGCTGCTGGGCGGTGTGCGTGTGGCCGCGCGGTTGCTTCTGCGCGCGGCGCGGCGGCGCGGGCGCAACTTGCGCCACGTGCTCGTCGTGGGAACCGGCGAGCCGGCGCGTATGCTGCTCAAGAAGATCCGCCGCCACCCGGACTACGGGCTCCAGGTGCACGCCCTGGTCGCCGCTGACGCTGCGGACGTGGGCCGCACGGTCTACGACGTCCCAGTGGCCGGCACCATCGCCGAGCTGCCGCGGCTGCTCGCCAGCAGTAACCCCGAGATCATCTACATCGCGCTCGAGCGCCGCGAGTGGGAAGCCGAACAACAGGCACTCACGCTGCTCGCCGATTCCACCGTGGCGGTGCGGCTGGTGCCCGACCTCACGCAGGCGTTTCGGCTGAACCCGAGCGTCGAGGACTTCGACGGCATGCCGGTGGTGCTGGTCACCGAGAGTCCAGAACAGGGCTGGAATGCGGTGATCAAGCGCGGCTTTGACCTGGCGTGCTCAGGGCTCGGGCTCGTACTCCTGTCACCCCTACTGCTGCTGCTCGCGATCCTGGTGCGCCTCGACTCCCCCGGATCCGTGTTCTATGCTCAAGAGCGCGTGGGCCTGAATGGCCGGCGCTTTCGTATGTACAAGTTCCGCAGCATGCGCGTGGACGCCGAGGCGGGCGGCCCCGGCTGGACGGTGAAGGACGACCCGCGCCGCACGCGGCTGGGCTCCACGCTCCGCCGGCTGTCGCTCGACGAGCTGCCGCAGCTCTGGAACGTGTTGATCGGCGACATGAGCCTGGTGGGGCCCCGCCCCGAGCAGCCGCAGTTCGTCGAGGAGTTCCGGGGCTCGATCCCCCGCTACATGCTGCGCCACCACGTGAAGGCGGGCGTGACGGGCTGGGCACAGGTGAACGGGCTGCGAGGCGACACGCCGCTCGAGGATCGCATTCGTTACGATCTCTATTACCTGCAGAACTGGTCGATCTGGTTCGACGTGCGCATCCTGTTCCTGACTGTGGCACGCGTCTTCAAGGACGCCAGCGCGTACTAGCCGTCGCTGATCGATCTAGAAGCGAGCCCACTTCACTGGAGATGCCGATCCGAT
>CAZADU010000448.1:0-2523 GCA_964483945.1 uncultured bacterium | reverse complement strand
CCACGACCTGCTCTCGCTGTGGGCCCATCGCGAGCAGCGGATGGCGCGCGCGGATCAGCCGCAGCCGCGCACCGCCCGGAATCACCGCCTCGCCTCCCAGCTCGACCGCCCACGACGCACTCGCCCGCAACGCGTCGAGCGTGGCCAGCCCCTCCTCGAGCAGCTCCAGCGCGGGCGCACTCCCGAGCACCGCCGCCGCCAGTTCGCGCAGCACCCGCCGTTCCTCGGCCAGCACCTCGGCGCGCAGCTCGAGCAGGCGATTGTTGCCCTCGGCCGCCTCGAATGGCTCCACGAACAGCGACTGCCCGGTGTTGCTCGTGTCGTGGACGATGCCCTGCTTGCGCGCACCGCCGGCCGCGGGGACCAGAGCGACGAAGCGGTCGCCGTGGCGTGTGACATAGCTGCCTTCCCCATGGGCAGCGGCCCACTTCTCGAGCTGGCGGTGCAGCACGCGCTCGCCCTCGAGCACGCCGCGGCGCGCGCGCGCCAGCGTGCTCGAGGCTTCATCGCGCACGCGACCGTCACCGTCGAGCGTGCGCATCAACTGTTCGCGCAGCGCGTCCAGCGGCGGCAGTGCCTCGACGACCCTGGCGAGTCTGGGGAAGCGCTGTCGCACGGGTTCCTCCCGCCATGCCGCGCGGGTGCGTGCGCCGGCGTCGAGCCAGTCGCCCACGATGGCGAAGCCTTCGGCATCGAGCGCGTCGGCCATCTCACCGGAGAGCAGCTCCGCCAGCGCGCTCGGCGCGGCGAACGCCCACGCACCGGGCTCGCCCTGGCGTCGGATCGCCTCGGCGAGCCGCTCACCGGCGAGTGTACGCACCTGCGCGTCGGCGAGTGGGGCGGCGTCGGCGAGGGACCGGGTCGCACGCGGGCTCGTCGCGCGCGCGGCGATGGCGTCGGCGACGCGTGGGAACTCGATGAGATCGAGGGAATGCGGATGCACGCGACGCTCGCGACCGGGACCCCTCGCGCCGGACCAGAAGCCGGGCCGCAGGAGAAGCGGAAGTGCCGCGACGATCAGGACTGGCGACGCGCCGCCAACCGGCGGGACGCGCTGCTCAGCTGCTCGTGCAGCCAGAGACCACCGGGCAGGGCCTTGCCCCAGGTAGTGGCGCGTACGCCCGCCGCGAGGAGCGGTTCGGACGTGACGCCTCGCGCGACCATCGGTCGCGCGAACTCCAGACCCGGCGCCTGGAGCAACAGGACGAGCAGCGCCGTGGCGACCACGACGCCCTGCGTCAGGCCCACGAACGCCCCGGCGGTGCGGTCCAGCCATCCGAATGGGCCCTCGTGCGCCGCCTTCGCCAGATGCTCACCCCACCAGTGCAGCAGGGCCCCCACCCCGAGGCCGGCAAGGACCGCCACCAGCCAGCGGAGCAGCAGGAACACGAACACCGGACGAGCGTCGCGCCAGTGCATGCTCACGGCATCCGCAACCGCGGACGACGCGAGCACGCCCAGCACGACACCGAAGAAAGCGAAAACCTGCGCGATGGTGCCGCGCAGGATCCCGCGAACCGCGAACGTGAGGGCCAGGATCATGACGATCCCGTCCCACCACGTGAATGGACTCGGAGTAGAGAGCGAGCTCAGTTCTCCGCCGAACGCCGTGCCATGTTCTTGCGCTTGGCGGCGTTCATCTTCCGCTTGCGCCGTTCACTCGGCTTCTCGAAGTGCTGATGCCTGCGAAGGTCAGCCATGATACCGGCCTTCTCGCACTTCTTCTTGAAACGGCGCAGGGCGCTCTCGAAGGACTCACCTTCTTTGACCCTGATGCCTGGCAAATCGAATCCCCCCCTCTCTCATCGGTCTTCCCTAGAGGAAAGGGCTGAGGGTGATAAGTCCTTGTGGCTACGGGAATTCCCCGACCACAACCTGAATGTGCGAACTCGGCGCGCAGTCTATGGCCGGGGCCCGGTAGCGTCAAGCCGAGCGGCCCGTTGCGACGCTTCCGGCCGCCCAGATCGCGGCCAGGGCCATTGCGGCCGTCTCGGTCCGAAGTCTGGAGGAGGCCAGGGCGACGGGCAGGAACCCGTTATCGGCCAGCAGCTTGAGCTCCTCGACCGAGAACCCGGACGAAGGCCCCACCACGCCCGCGATGGCCCGCGTGTAGACCTCGCCGGAAGCGGGAGCAGTCCTGCCCTGGGGATCGGCCAGCCAGCGCTCGCCAGCTGGCAACGAGACGAGCGCATCCTTCAGCGACACCGGGGATGCGACCTCGAGCAGCCTGGCGGCCTGCGACTGTCGCAGTGCCGCCACCGCCAGCCGCTGCCAGCGATCGAGGCGTGTGCCCTCGGGCCACTGCACTCGCTCGGTGTCCACGGGAACGAACCGGGTCACCCCCAGTTCGGCGCACTTCTCCACCATCCAGTCGCCTCGCTCGCCCTCCGGCGCGCCGCACAACAGCACGCGGGGCG
Source organism: uncultured bacterium (assembly GCA_964483945.1). Taxonomy (GTDB): domain Bacteria; phylum Eisenbacteria; class RBG-16-71-46; order RBG-16-71-46; family RBG-16-71-46; genus JAIOPA01. The sequence goes on along the minus strand of CAZADU010000448.1, from coordinate 106 downwards.
CGCCGGCGGGCGTGAGCTCTCGCCGCACCACGCGCACGAACACGTCAGGGCGCAGTGTCTCCACCACCATCTCGGCGACGAGCCCGGCGCCGTCGCTGGCGGTGAG
>CAZADU010000447.1:0-23203 GCA_964483945.1 uncultured bacterium | reverse complement strand
GGCAAGTTGAGCCAGTGGTCCAATGTCGAGAGCAATGGTCCCGCGGCAACCACGTGCGGTGCTTCGGTGTTGGCCTCGGCTTCGCGCGCCATGGCGACCGTCCATGGGTAGCCCCCCACGTCGAACACCGCCGTCACCCCGCTCGCCAGATAGGCCCGATGGAACACCTCGGGGTGCTCGCGCAGTCGTCGCTGGGTCGCTTCGTACGAATACTGGCCGCGCAGGTCGAGCGCGTCGGGCCGGCCGTCCACCCAGCCGGACTGTGAATAGTGCACATGCGCGTCCACCAGGCCCGGCACCACCCACAGGCCGCGCGCATCCAATGTGTCCACACCGGCAGGCACGCTCACGCGCGTTCTCGGCCCCGCCGCCTCGATGCGGCCGTCACGCACGATCACCACGGCGTCGCGCACCGGCGGCCCGCCGCGACCGTCCACCAGCGTACCGCCCACGATCGCACGCGGTGAGGCCGGCACGCCGGGCACATCGGCGAACGCCGTGGACACGGCGATCTTCCAGCCTTCGGGTGTTGCGACGAACAGCCGCTCGGAGAGGCCGGCTTGTTCCGTGGCGCCGTAGCGCACGCGATAGCGGTACGTGCCGTAGACGAACCCGTCACGCACCGGCGTCAGCCTCAGATCGAGCCCCTCGAAGTGATCGGGCCACGCACTCCCGGTGCCGGCTGCGAGCGACTCGTAGCCGAGTGTGAATCCCTCCGAGCCCGTGCGGGCGAGCAATGGCGACTGCAGGTAGCACGACAGGTAATCGGCGCGGTCGCGGCGCTGGATCGCGCCGAGGTTTCGCTCGAACACGCGCCGCGCTGCGGTCAGGTCCTCGGCGGTGCCGGCGTGCACGGCGCTCGGAATGATGTTCGCGCCGGCGCACGCGAACAGCGCGATGAGCATGAGCGCGCGTCGCAGCAAGGGTGCGCGGCTCACGCCGGGTGCGCACATCATCCGAGACCGCATGCCGAGCCCCTCCCCGTTCCGGCCCGGCGGGCCGGCCGCGCCGTCACTCGCGCCGCAACAACACCAGCGTCACGTCGTCCGCGCGGTGCTCGCCCGCAGCAAACGCGTCGATGCTCGCGATGACCTGCTCGCCGGCGCGGGCCAGATCGCTTTCGGCCGCGGCGGAGACCATGGTCTCCGCCACGCGTTCCCAGTCGAAGAACTCGTCCCCTCGCTGAGCCTCGGGGATGCCGTCGCTGAACACGGCTATCGTCTCGCCGTGCTCCAGCACGGTCGAGCCCTCGGTCCATGGGAAGTCCGGCAGCATGGCCACCGGGATGCCCGTGGCTTCGAGTTTGCGAAACCCAGTCCCCTTCATGATGTGCGGGTCGGGGTGGCCGGCGTTCACGTAGCGCAGATGGCCACTCTCGGGATCCAGCCAGCCCACGAACATGGTCACGTGCACACGCGAGTCCGAGCCGCGGCCGAGGATCGTGTTGAGCCGGCGCACCACATCCAGCGGGCCCGCGCAGGCGTCGTACAACACGCGCGCCGTGGACAGCGTGCTCGACATGAACAATGCCGCACCCATGCCCTTGCCGGAGACGTCCCCCACCATCAGCACCAGCGTGCCATCGTCGCGGATGTGGAAGTCATACAGGTCACCGCCCACCTCGTGGCAGGTCTCGAGGCGCGCGTGACACGACCAGCCCGGCAGCTCGGGTGGCACAGGCAGGAGATTGCGCTGGATGCGCGTGGCCGTGGCGAGTTCCTGTGCCAACCGCCGCCGCATTTCGTCGGCCTCGAGCAGGCGCGCGTTCGTGATCTTCACCGCCGCCATGTTGCCGAGCAGCGTCAGCAGCTCGAGTTCCGCCTGGCCGTACAGGACGGTGGGATCGGTGCTGTCCACGTACAGGATGCCCAGCACCTGCTCGTTGTCGAACAGCGGCACCGCCATGGCGGAGTGGATGGCCTGCGCGATGATGCTGTGTTGCCCGAGGAAGCGCGGGTCGTGCGCGGCGTCCGCGGTGATGATGGCGGTGTTCTCGGCCAGCACCGCGCGCGTGATGCTCTGCGACAACGCGAGTGGTTCGTTCGGCCGGCCGCCGCGGTAGCGCGCCGCGACCTGCGTGAGCTCACCGGTGGCGGCATCGCGCAGCAACACGACCATGCGGCTCGCGCGCACCGCCTTTTCGATGAATCCGAGCGCGGCCTCGCATGTCTCGCCGAGCGGGCGCGGGAGCACGAGCAACTGCCCGGCTTCGGCCAGCAGGTGTAACACGCGCGAGGCACTGCCCTCGGCCGAGTGGGACGGCCGCTCAAGCAGTTCGCGCACGTTCAACCGGATGGACGAACCCACGTTCTCGGACGTGGTGAACTTCGATGGCACGGACTGGCCCGAGTCGTTCACCACCACCTGCACCTGGCCCACCTCTAGCCGGTCGCCCGAGCCGATCGCCAGCGGGGCCGTCGCCTCGCGGCCATTCACGCGCGTGCCATTGCGGCTGCCGAGGTCGCGGATAGTCCAGTGTCCGCCCTGCTCGAGCAGTTCGGCGTGTTCCTTGGAGACGGTGGCATCGAGTATCTGGATGGCGTTGCCCGAGCCGCGCCCGATACGGACGGGCGAGGTCGAGAGCGGCCAGTGGCGGGTCTCGCCCTGGAGTGTGGCGGTCAATCGAAGGGTCATACGCATCAGCGTACGCGGCCGGGACCCGCATGCGCCAGCGCGGCGAGTGTGGCGCGGGCCCGGTTCATGCCGCCACGGCGAGAGCGGCGTCTCGCGGCCTGCGGCGCAGCGCCCTCGGGGCGAGCCAGCGCTGTCGAGCCCCACCACCGCGGCGGCTCGCAACCACGAGCGCGGCCCCAACGCTGGCGCTTGCGAGGGGTTCCAACCTCCCGGGCATGCGTGCTGTCCCAGTCTTCATACGAGACCGCCCCGCCGCCGCCGTCACCGAGGAGGAAACCATGCCGTTGCTCCCACTGGCCTCGATCGCGAACCGCGCGCTCCTGGCGATTGCCGTGTTCACGTTCGCGTCGTGGACGCTGGCCGCCGCGCTGCTCCTGGCTTGGGCGCCAGCGCGCGCCGCCGCGCATCGCACCCTGGCACACCTCGCTTCCACCTGGCCCGTCGCCCCGGAACCCTCCCGGGCTTCCGCGGACGCCGCCAGGATCGCACCGCTCATGGCGGCAGCTAGTGCGAGAACGAGTTCGTTCTCGTTCGGCGACGATGGCGATGCGGCCGAGACGGGACGACTCGGCGGCCCACTGGGCACGGCCGGCGCCCGGCTGGCGGCGATCGAGGCGCGGTGCGCCACTCGCGCCGCGGCTCGAGGTTCCGCGGATGAGGCGCGCGCGCACATCGACGAAATGCGCCCCGAACTGGCGAAGCTGCGAGAGGAACTGTCCTTGAAGCGGGCCGCGCACGCGGACCGGCAGCGCGCGTTGTTGCGGCGCCTGTCGGAGCTGTCGGCGAGGCAGCGCGAAGTCTCAAGCGAAGTGCGCGAGCGGGTGCGCGAACTGGCGCGGCGCGCCCTGCGCGAAGGAAAGGCGGAGCGGCCGCACGCGAACGCGTGAGGCGCACTGGGGAGCGCGCCTACACCGGCGCTCCGCCCCGTCGTAAGAACGGGGCGGCGGCCCACGAGCCGCCGCCCGCTCGTGTTCTCGGACACGGCGAGGCTCTTGCCGGACAGCGTGTCCGGACCGCCGGCGTGCCGAGTTGACCGTGGTCGGATACGATGCGCGCATGTCCCTCGACCGCTGGCAGCAGGTGGACCGCTATCTGGGCGAAGCGCTCGTGCCAGAGGACGCCGCCCTGCGCGACGCGGTCGCCGCCAGCGACGCCGCCGGCCTGCCCGCGATCCAGGTGGCGCCGAACCAGGGTCGCATGCTCGAGCTGCTCGCTCGCGCGCTGGGCGCGCGACGCATCCTCGAGCTCGGCACGCTCGGTGGCTACAGCACGATCTGGCTCGCCCGCGGGCTGGCACCGGGCGGTCGCGTGGTGACGATCGAGTACGACTCGCACCACGCCGAGGTGGCGCGCGCCACGTTCGCGCGCGCCGGCCTCGCGGACACCGTGGACCTCCGCGTGGGTGCGGCGGTCGAGGTGCTGCCGCGCCTCGCGGCCGAAGGCGGCGAGCCGTTCGACCTGGTGTTCGTGGACGCCGACAAGGCGAGCCTCCCGGAGTACTTCACGTGGTCGCTCCGGCTCGCGCGCCCCGGTGCGCTGATCATCGTGGACAACGTCGTGCGCGAGGGCGAGGTGGCGGACGCCTCCAGCGCCGACCCGGCCGTGCGCGGCGTGCGTCGCATGAACGAGTTGATCGCCGCCGAGTCGCGCGTGAGTGCCACAGCGATCCAGACGGTGGGCGGCAAGGGCTACGACGGGTTCGCGCTGATCCTCGTCGAGCGTTAGCCCTGACGATTCATGCGCCCGCGGCCTGCGAGGGCCGGCTGCCGATGAATGGTCGGGCTAGTCCCGGCGCTCAGCGCGCGCCCGTGTGCCCAAACCCGCCCGCGCCGCGGGTCGTGCCGCTCAACTCCCCCACCTCTTCCCATGCCACGCGGGGGACGCGCTGCAACACGAATTGCGCGATACGCGCTCCGCGTTCCACAACGTAAGGCTCCGTGCCCAGATTCTGCAGGATGACACGCACCTCGCCGCGGTAGTCCGAGTCGATCGTCGCGGGGCTGTTCGGCAGCGTCAGGCCGTGCCGGGCGGCCAGCCCCGAACGGGGGCGCACCTGCATCTCGAAACCCTCGGGCACTTCGAGCACGAGCCCCGTGGGCACCAGCGCGATCGCACCCGGCGCCAGCGTAAGCGGCGACTCCACCGCGGCGCGCACGTCCATGCCGGCGGCCCCGGACGTCTCGTAAGCCGGCAGCGGCAGGTCGCCTGCGTGCGGCAGGCGCTGGACGCGGACGGTGGTGGTGGGCTCGCTCATCCGCGGGCGGGGTATTGCTTCGTCTGCCTCGCCGACTTGGGCGCCTTCACCGCCTTCACCGCCTTCGCCGCCATGAGCCGGTTGGCCTCGATGCCGGAACCCGCATCCTCGGGACGCGAGATGGTGAGCGGGTTGCGCGCGATGTACAGCCCGGCCTGCAAGCGGTCCTGAAGTCCCAGTTTGTCGAGAATGTGCCCGACAAGCTTCTTCACGGTCGGCTCACTGATGTCCAGGGCGCTCGAGATCTCCTTGTTGGAGAGGCCCTCGGCGAGCAGGGCCGCCACGTCGAGTTCGCGCTCCGACAGCGGCTCCCCCGTGCCCCGGGACCCTTCCCCGCCGATCTCCCCCACCGGCACGATCCCCGACGTGGTCTGCGGGTCGTACCAGGACTGGCCGGCGGCCACGGCGCGGATGCCGCGAAACAGGTCCTCGGGGTCGGCGTTACGGCGCAGCGTTGCGCGCGCGCCCTGCGCGGCCGCGAGTGCGAGGCAGTCCGTGCCCGCCTCGCAGTACTCCACGGGGTGCTCGGTGGCACGGCGCCGTGTCGGTGGGTTCAGTACCAGGCAGTTGTGCGTGCCGCGGTCGCTCATGGCGAGGATCTTGATGCCCGGCACCTCGCGTCGCAGGTGCGTGATCGCGGCCGTGGGGCCCTCGCCCGGCAGGTTCATGGTGAACACGAGCACGTCGGGCTTGAGTGCGCGACACTGCACGACGACCTCGTCCAACGTGGCGGCCTCACCGACGACGATGAAGTCGCTCTCGTTCTCCAAAAGTCCCACCAGGCCGCCGCGATCGATGGAGTGGTGGTCGGCAACCACGATGCGGATCAACGGCGAAGCGGACTTCGCCTGCCGCCGAATCGGCGTTTTCGGCTTGAGGGGGCGACGTTCGGACACCTCGCGCTCCTGACGTAAAGGTGGGTCTGCAACAAGAGATTACCTTGCCGCCCGTCACGGCGCGAGCGGCGCAGCTGGTCCGAAGGTAGCAACGGGCTCCCTCCCACCGTCCCATAGCTTCCAAAGGCGTATCGGGCGATGCTGGTACTGGCAGAAGAGACAAAGGGAGGAGTCATGAAGATCTTGGTCGCGGTGGACGACTCGCCGCATTCGGAACGCGCCGTGCGCTTCGTGGCACGGATGCGCTGGCCGGCAGGGAGCCGGGTCATCGTGGTCAATGTCATGACCCCCATCCTCACCCCCCCGGCCGCGGGCGGCGAGAGCGGGGTCCCGCTCCTGATCGAAGTCAGCGAGGAGCAGCGCCAGCAGAGCCACACCCTGGCGAGCCGCGCCGAGTCCGAGCTACGCGAAGCGGGCATTGCCACGGAGAGCCGCCTGCCAACGGGGGATCCCCGCGATGCCCTGATGCGGCTGGTGTCAGACGAGCGCGCGGACCTGCTGGTGATGGGCTCTCATGGCCGCACGGGGTTCGCCAAGTTGTTGCTGGGGAGTGTCTCGAGTCATGCGGTGACACATGCTCACTGCAGCGTGCTCGTCGTGAAGGAGGGTCTGGATGAAAACGCCTGATGCCGCGCTCCGCTCCCGCTTGAGCGGACTGCTGCTGCTGACGATCGCCCTGCTGACCCTGGCCCCGTCGCCGGCCAGCAGCGAGTCCACCCGTGCTGCCGTCGGCCTCGGGCCGGGCAGTGAGCTGTGGCTGGAGGGCACGTCCACGCTGCACGACTACGAGTGCCGGACGGCAAAGGTCGAGATGAGCTTCCTTCGAGACGCCGCCCAGGCGGACCCGGCCGACGTCGCAGCTCTGGACGCGTGGCTCAAGGCCGGCGGACTCAAGGGCCTCGACCTCCTGGTCCCCGTCGGCACGATGCGCTCCGGCAAGGACGGGCTCGACAAGAACATGTTCAAGACGCTCCGCACGCCGGAGTTCCCCCACATCCGCTTCCAGATGAGCGGGTCGCAGTTCGGGACCGCGCGCGGCGACACGCTCCCCGTCTCGGCGAACGGAACACTGACCATCACGGGCCAGCAGCGGTCCGTGACCGTCCAGGGCCACATCGTCCGCGCTGAGAACGGCGTGTGGCTCGAAGGTTCACACCCGATGAAGATGACGGACTTCGCCATCAAGCCACCGAAACTGATGCTGGGCACGATCAAGGTTCACGACCCGATCGTGGTGCATTACCGGCTGCTGCTTGTGCCGGGCGAAGCTGGCGGCAACAACGCTGCTGCTCACCACTGAACAGGAGGAGTTATCCATATGAGAACGACGACTTCCGCCCGGACGCTCGTCCTCGGCGTCGCCACCATGCTGTTGCTCGCTTCGTCCGCGACGATGCTTCGCGCCGAGGACCGGATCCCCGGCGAGACGGAGCGCGCGAAGGTGGCCCCGATCACGATTCAGCACTACGTCGCACATGATTCGCGCAGCATCAACCAGTTCGAACCGCCGAAAGAAGAAGGCGTACCGTACGAGGGCTTCAAGCTACAGTGGGGTGGCGGGTTCACGCAGCAGTTCCAGATGCTGCACCACTCCAACGACGCCACCCCGGCGGTGCCGCTCAAGAAGATCGGCACCGGTTTCAACAACGCCTCGGCCAACATGTACATGGACGCCCAGTTGGCTCAGGGCATCCGCGTCGAGATGACGACGTACCTGTCGTCGCGTCACCACAACGAGACGTGGGTGAAGGATGGCTACCTGTTGATCGACGGGTCGCCGTGGGAGAACGCCACGCTCGACAATCTCATGAAGATCATGACGCTCAAGGCTGGTCACTTCGAGGTGAACTACGGCGACGCCCATTTCCGCGCGTCGGACAACGGCAACGCCATCGCGAACCCGTTCGTGGGCAACCTCATCATGAACGCGTTCACCACCGAGATCGGCGCCGAGGCCTACTTCCGCAAGGACGGCTGGATGGCAATGGTCGGCGCCACGGGCGGCGAGATCCGCGGCACCGTCGCGAAGGACGACTCGGTCAACAAGCGCCCGGCGCCGGCGTACCTGGCCAAGATCGGTCTCGACCGCCAGATCAACGAGCGACTGCGGGTCCGCCTAATGGGCTCGCTGTACACGACCAAGACCTCCGCCAGCAACACGCTGTACACCGGCAGCCGCGCCGGCTCGCGCTACTACGAGGTCCTGACTTTGCCCACGGAATCGGCCTCGGGTGCGGCGTGGACGGGTGACATCCAGCCCGGCTTGTCGAGCGAAGTCACCGCCATGGTGTTCAACCCGTTCATCAAGGTCGGCAGCATCGAGTTCTTCGGGAACCTGGAGTCGGCCGAGGGCCGCAACGCGCGGGAGATCACGCTGGGCGACGCCAAGCGCAAGTGGTCGCAGATGTCCGGGGACGTGATCTACCGGTTCGCGTGGGACGACCTGTACCTCGCTGCGCGCTACAACACGGTCAAGGGCAGGTTCGCGGGCAACACGTCCGACGTGACGGTCAATCGTGCGCAGCTTGGCGGTGGCTGGTTCATGACGCCGGGCATCCTCATGAAGCTCGAGTACGTGCGCCAAGAGTACCAAGATTACCCGGTGGCCAATCGCTACCACGACGCCCGCTTCGAGGGCATGATGGTCGAGGGTGTGGTCGCCTTCTGACCAAGATCAGCAGGGAGTGGCCGGCGTGGGAGGTTCGATGAACGGGATCGCCGAGACCATTCCGACGCGGGGCCGCGCGAAAGCGCGGCCCCCGCGGCTTGTGATGGCGCTCGCCGCCCTGCTCCTCTGCGCCGGCCCCGGGCTCGCCGACGACGTCGTCGTGTCCGTCGTGCACCGCGACGAGGTCTACGAGGTGCGCGGCCGGTTCACCAGCGGCGCCAGTCTCGACACGGTGTGGCGGGTGCTCACGGACTACGACCACATTTCCAGTTTCGTCGAGTCGATGAGGCAGAGCGCCGTCGAGCATCGCGAGGGGCCGCGTGTACGGGTGCGACAGGTGGCGAGCGTTGGCGTGTTCCCCGTCAAGAAGACCGCCCGCGTCACGCTCGAGGTGCTCGAGCAGGAGCCGACCCGCATCGCGTTCAATGACACCTGCGGCGAGGATTTCCGGCTCTACACCGGCAGCTGGGAGCTGCTGTCGGACTCCACGCAGACCACCGTGGTATACGCGCTGGACGCCATGCCGAAAGCCGCCATTCCACACTGGCTCGGCCGCAGCATGATGAGCCACGCCGCGAACGACCTGCTCAAGCAGGTGCGCGCCGAGATCGAACGGCGGGCCGGCGCCCGTTAGCGCTGCGCCTCCGGGCGAGGCGAGCGCCCGTACACACCACGACGACCGCTCCAAGGGGCTCCCCTCGGCGTGGAAGCAGAAATCGGTCGAGCCGCCAGCCCCGCGCTTCGCGTTCGCGTGCGGCTCACCGGTACAGCGACTTCACCGCGCTCCACGTGACGGTCCGGAGGGGCACGACGAACGGGCACATGGCGTTGCTGCCCTGCCACATGGCGTAGTTGGCGCCGTAGCTCATCCCATCAGTGAGTTTCGTGTTGTTCGCGTTGCCCATGGTGGTCAGGTTGGCCGAGTTGAACACGATGCACGCGAACGCGAGGCAGCCCGCGCAGGAGCCGAGGCCCACGGTCTTCGCGTTCGAGATCGTCCACTTGGCGATGCCGTACTCCTGCCCACCGAGCAGGTCCACCACGGCGGACGACGGCACCGCGTTCACCGACAGGATGCGTGCGGTGTTCGCGCCCTGCAGCCCGAGTTGATAGGCCGCGATGTTCATGGAGCCCGTCAACGAGAACATGTCGGGGCAGTTAGCTCCGTCCTGTCCCGCGATCGACAGCGCGGTCAGCCGGCATGAGCCGACGTTCTTGTACCTCCACCAGTCGGGCAGCGAGGCGGTGGACGTGCACAGGTCCACGACCAACTCGTTGCCGTTCACCTGCAGCAGGTCGGCGTCAAGCATGAACGAGCCGACCAGGATGTTGCTGCCCGAGTTGGTGTCGCAGGCGAACGAACGAACCTGCACGCCGCCGTCGCCGAGGCATTGCTGCCAGCTGAGCCCACGCCCGCGGCGGAGCCAGCGGAGACGGCAAACGAGCACAGGAGCAGCGCGAGGATGTTTCGCTTATGCATGGGCACCTCCCGGCGACGGCTGCCGTCGCCACACGGCGGCCCTCGATAGGCGCGCCCGGAACGCGGGCGAGCAGTGGGCGCTGCCGCGAGCCGCACGCCTGCGCAGGTTGAGCGTAGGCCTGTGCGTCCGCGCGATTCAACGTGAATCTCGTACAAATCGCTGCTCGGGCACGTGGCCGTCACCGTCCGCCACGTGGCCCTCCCTGGGCTGGCCGTGACAGCGGCCTCGACACTCCGCCCCCCCCCCCATTCCAACGAAACGCCCCCGGGGGTTTCTCCCCGAGGGCGTTCGCGTTACTTCAAACTGCTGGCTGGGCTCAGTAATCCCCGCCGTCGAAGCCACCCTGCCCGCCGCCCGGAGCCTGGTTCTTCTTCCGGTCCGGGATCTCCGTGATCAGCGCCTCGGTCGTCAGCAGCAGGCTCGCCACGGACGCCGCGTTCTGCAGCGCCGTACGGGCCACCTTGGTCGGGTCGATGATGCCCGCTTCGAACATGTCCACCATCTCCTCGGTGTCCACGTTGAAGCCGAAGTCCTTCTTCGCCTTCTTCACCTGCTCGACCACGACCGAACCCTCAAGCCCGGCGTTGTCGCACAGCGTGCGGAGCGGCTGCTCCAGCGAGCGTCGGATGATGTTCACACCGATGCGGAAGTCGCCTTCGTGCTCAGCGGCAAGTGCATCGAGCGCCTTCTGGCAACGCAGGTACGCCACGCCGCCGCCCGGGACGATGCCTTCCTCGACCGCGGCGCGGGTCGCATGCAGCGCATCCTCGACACGGGCCTTCTTCTCTTTCATCTCGGTCTCGGTCGCGGCACCCACGTTGATCACGGCCACGCCGCCGGCCAGCTTGGCCAAGCGCTCCTGCAGCTTCTCGCGGTCGTAGTCGGACGTGGTGTCCTCGATCTCCTTCTTCAACTGCCCGATGCGGCCCTGAAGATCGACCTTCTTGCCGAGGCCTTCGATGAGCGTGGTGGTGTCCTTCGAGATCACGACGCGCTTGGCGCGGCCGAGGTCCTCGATGCGAGCGTTCTCGAGCTTGATGCCGAGGTCCTCGGTGATGACCTTGCCGGCGGTCAGGATGGCGATGTCCTCCATCATGGCCTTGCGGCGGTCACCGAATCCGGGCGCCTTCACCGCGCACACGTTGAGCGTGCCGCGCAGCTTGTTGACGACCAGCGTCGCGAGCGCTTCGCCCTCGACCTCTTCGGCGATGATGAGCAGCGGCTTGCCGCGCTGCGCGACCTTCTCCAGCACCGGGAGCAGGTCCTTCATGCTCGACAGCTTCTTGTCGTAGAGCAGGATGTAGCCGTCCTCGATGACGGCCTCCATCGTGTCCTTCTCGGTCACGAAGTAGGGCGAGATGTAGCCCTTGTCGAACTCCATGCCCTCGACGATCTCTTTCGTGGTCTCGATCGAGCGCGCTTCCTCGACCGTGATCGTGCCGTCCTTGCCGACCTTCTCCATGCAATCGGCGATGATCTTGCCGATCTCGGTGTCGCCGTTGGCGGAGATGGTCGCGACCTGCTCGATCTCCTTGTTGTCCTTCACGTCCTTCGACATCTTCTTGAGCTCGGCCACGACGGTCTGCACCGCCTGGTCGATGCCGCGCTTGATGTACATCGGCGACGAGCCAGCGGTGACGCTCTTGAGGCCCTCCTTGAAGATGGCCTCCGCGAGCACCGTGGCGGTCGTGGTGCCGTCACCGGCCACGTCCGACGTCTTCGAAGCGACCTCGCGAACCATCTGCGCGCCCATGTTCTGGTACGGGTCGTCCAGCTCGATCTCCTTGGCGACGCTGACGCCGTCCTTGGTGACCGTGGGCGAGCCCCACTTCTTGTCGAGCACGACGTTGCGGCCACGAGGGCCGAGCGTCACTTTCACCGCCTTGGCGAGGATCTCGACGCCCTTGAGGATCTCGGCGCGAGCCTGCTCGCTGAACAGCAACATCTTGGCAGCCATGAGGCCTCCGTATGTGCGATCCGCCGGCCGTCAGGCCTGGCGGCGCGGGATCACTTGCCCTTGCTGAGCACGCCGAGGACCTCTTCCTCGCGCAGGATGCAGTACTCGGTGCCGTCGATCTTCACGTCGGTGCCGCTGTACTTGCCGACGAGCACGCGGTCGCCCTTCTTCACTTCCAGGGCGATGCGCTTGCCGTCTTCGGTGAGGCGGCCCGGGCCAACGGCCACGATCTCGCCCTCCTGCGGCTTCTCCTTCGCGGTATCCGGGATGATGATGCCGCCCCGGACCGTCTCCTGCTCCTCGATACGGCGCACCAGCAGCCGGTCGGCGAGAGGCTGGAAGTTCATCGTCTTCTCCTCACGAAAGGACCCGCCGTGGAACGCGGAGAGCGTTCGGCACGTGCGAGGTCGGACCAAATTCGGGTTCGGAGATACCGTCCGCGCCGATGCGATCACAAGCGGGAGCCCCAGCAGGCGCGAACAACGCGAATCTAAGTTCGCTTGACCTGCGTTCAAGTCCGCCAATTGCCAAGCCTTGCAATGTGCTTTATGGCATTGTGTTGCGGCTGAGTGCGTGCGTTCCAATGTGCACCGCTTTGCCATATTGGCAAGGCAATACCGACAGTCTCGGCCGCGTGCCGTGGAGCGGCGGAAGGCATCAGCCGCGCGGATCACGGCCGGCGTACACGCCAAGCCCAGCGGCGCGGCGGTTCGTTATCGTCGCTTGCCGCGGGTGCCGCGTGCCGCGGTGTGACGGCAGCATCACGCGCGCCGGGGTGTGAGCACTCCGCGCGGCGGGCGGCGGATCAGCGATTGGATTCGAAGATCGCCGCGCGCGACATGCCGTCGAGGTAGCCGTTGCTGAGCATGCCCACCACGACCAGTTTCTCGTGCAGCTTGGGAACGCGCGCTCGCGTGAACACCACGATCGTGTCGCGTCCCTGCACAAGCGAGAACGCCCAACTGCCCCCGACCGGGAACACCTCGGCCACCTTGCCGCTCACGCGCACCTGCGTGTCGGCGAATCGCTCGGGCTCGGCCTTGAGGTGGGCGACCGAGATGGTCTTCTCCGCGCGCGGCCAGAACGTCATGGCCAGCAGGGCGACCACGACCACGCCGAGCGCGCCCTGCACACGACGGTCGGTGGCAAGCAGCGCCTTGAGGTTGGTGAGTCCACGCTCCGGGACTGTGGGGATCTCGAACTCGTCCGGCTTCACCACCGCGTGCGGGCGCGACGCGACCGCCTCTTCCTCCGCACGGCGCTCGGCCATCTCCGCCGCCACGCGCGAGCGCTCCTCGGCGTCGTCCATCGGGAAGTCGCGCGTCAGCTCGGGAATCGGCGCGGACGGTGCCGACGGGGCCTCCCGCTCGCGCTTGAGCATCGGCACGCTGTTTTGTCCCGTGTCCCAGCGTGGCATCACCTGCACCGCCGGCGTGCCCGGCTGCGGCACGCGCGGGGCCTGGAATGGCTGGCGTTCATCGGTGGGCAGCGCGGGCTGCTCTCCGCCTTCTGGCCGCGCCAATTTCGGCGGCGAGAACGGCAACGGTGTGTTGCCCTGCGAGCGCGACATCTCCGCGGACATGCCCTCTTCGGCGCCCACGAGCCAGTCCGCTCGACTAGGTCGCTCGAACTCGGGGTCCGGCTCGGGACGGTCTTCGGAATCGTACGGCAAGGGATTGCCCACGGGGCCTCCGGCTTCGACGAAAGGTCGGGGGAATCATCGGCACGCGCGGCTGGCAGCTTCACCCCCGAAGCACGCCCTCGCCCGGACTATTCATGAGTGGACCCTGCTTCGCAGGGCACCCCCCTGCGCGGGCCAGCGGGCCGCGCGGGGCTCTCGGTCAGTGCAGACCCCAGCCCTCGAGCCGCCGGTAGAGCGTTCGTAGGCTCACCCCGAGCATGGCTGCGGTGCGGCGTTTGTCACCGCCGGTATGCGCGAGCGTGGCTTCGACGAGTCGTCGCTCGGCCGCCTCGAGCGTCATGCCCACGCCGATCTCGAGCGGTCCGCCAGCCGCGGCATCGCCGCGCAGCGCCGCCGGCAGGCTGTCGAGGTCGAGCGGCTTGCGCCCACGAGCGGTGGACACCATGCCGTCGATGACATTGCGCAGCTCGCTGACATTGCCCGGCCAGTCGTGGCGCTCGAGCCGGTCGAGCGTGCCCACCGTCACACCGGCCACGCGCCGCCCGTGCTCGCGGTTGGCTGCGCGCACCAGCTCCTCGACGAGCAGCGGCAGATCCTCGGGCCGCTCGCGCAGCGGCGGCAGCGTGACGCGCGTGACCGCGAGCAGGTAGTAAAGATCGTCGCGAAAGCGGCCCGCGCGCACGGCCTCGGCCAACTCGCCGTCGCACGCCGCGAGCACGCGCACGTCCGCGCGACGCGAACGCGAGCCGCCGACCTGCTCGGTGACGCGGTCCTGCAGCAGGCGCAGCAAGCGCACCTGCACCGAGGGCGGTGCCAGGTCCGCTTCGTCCAGCAACAGCGTACCGCCGGCGGCGCGCTCGATCGCGCCCGTCGTACCGGCCGCCTCGGACCCGAACAGCGTTACCTCCAGCACGCTCTCCGGCATCGCGCCGCAGCGCACCCGCTCGAAGCGGCGTTCGCGCCGCGGCCCGTTGTGGTGGAGCGCGCGCGCCACGACGCTCTTGCCCGTGCCCGGCTCGCCCTCGAGCAGCACCGGTGAGCGCGTGGCCGCGAGCTGCCGCACCTGGTCGCGCACCCGTTGGATCGCGCGCGAGCGCCCGGTGAGCGCGCGGGCGGTCTCGGTGCCGGGGAGCGCGCCCGGCACGCGGCGGCGCGCGGAGGACATCGGTCGCTACGCGCCCGCGAGCGCGGCCAGCACGCGGTCCAGGTTCGGTATGCGCTCGACGTCGTCCATGTCGTCCGAGACGTCGATGTGCGCAATGCGTCCGTCCTTGCCCACCACGAACGTGGCGCGGCCGCTGGTGCCCGCGCCGGGCAGCAGCACGCCGTAGGCGGCGGCGATCTCTCGCTTCCAGTCCGACAGCAGCGGGAACGAGAGGCCGAGCGAACGAGCGAACGCGCGGTTGGAGTAGTGACTGTCCACACTGATGCCGTACACCACGGCACCCGCCTTCTCGAACTCGGCGACGCGCGCCTGGAGATCGGGCAGCTGGTGACTGCACACGGGCGAGAACGCCAGCGGGTAGAACACGAGCACCACGGCGTTCTGGCCCACATGCTCGGACAGCGTATAGAAAGCGCCCCCGGGGCCCTTGAGCCGGAAGTCTGGCGCAAGTTGGCCCACTTCGGGAACGATCTGGGTCGTCATGGTCCGCTCCTTTGCGGGGGCGTCGGGATGCGATGAAACGCCCTTCGCATCTTCGCCCGGCATGCACGCCGAGTCCAGCTGTGCGGCGCTCCGTTCGTCACGAGACAAAAGGGCCGCGAGCGCGGTCCGACGCGGCCATGCCGGATCACCGCCGCGCGGTGGCGCGCATGACGTCCTGGCTGATCGCGGCCAGTTCGAGCAGCGTGCGAGCGCCCTTCTCGCGTTCCCAGCGCCCGGCGAGATCCACAAACACGCGCGCCGTCATGCGTGTGTCACCGAGCGCTCGATGTGCGGTCTCGCCCGCCACGCCAAGACGCTGTGCCAAGGGTCCGAGCGAGTTGTTCCCGGTGCCGAACAGGCCGCGTGCCAGCCCGAGCGTGTCCACGATCGGGTTCAGGAGCGGCGGCGCGCCCGCTTCACGGAACAAGTGCAGCAGGAACGGCAGGTCGAACGGCGCGTTGTGAAACACGAGCGGCAGGTCGGCACAGGCCTCTCGCAATGCCCGGCCCACTTCGGCCTGACCCGGCGCGCTGGTCACCATGTCGTCGCGGATGCCATGCACGCGCGCGGCATCCGGCGGTATCGGCCGGCCGGGATTCACGAGCGTGCTCCACTCCTCGCCGAGCGCACCGTCCACGATGGCCACGCGCGCGACCTCGACCAGACGATGCCCGTCGGCGGGGTTCATGCCCGTCGTCTCGGTGTCGAGTGCCAGGAGGCGGTGTCCGTGCAGGATGCTCATGAGTTCTCCGCGAGGGCGAGGCGGGGCCGTCAGCCGTGCACCGTGTGACGCAACGTCTCGTCGGGGCGATGCGGGTCGAACCATACGCCCGACAGCAGCGGCCCGCCGAATTGGCCCGGGTTCACCACCGGCGTGCCACCGACCCTGTCACGCCACGCGCCCGAGACGCGCGGCGACTCATGGATGTGCCCCGACAGCACCAGCCGCGGCTGATGCGCTTCGACAAACGCGCGGATCGCGCGCGAGCCGACGTGCTGGCGCGTGGAGATCACGTCGCACGCGGTGTCGCGCGGCGGCGAGTGCAGCACGTAGATCGTCGTCGTGGGGTCCGAGGCTGCGGCGAGCGCGGCGAGCCCATCGGCGATGGTGGGCTCGCGTTGCTCGGGGTCGAAGCGCCACTCGCGCACGCCGTCGCGCCCCGAGACCCAGCCGTGCAGGCGCGACGGCGATTCCTCGCCGCCATCCTCCCAGCGCTCCCAGTCCTTGATCGCGAATGGCGTGATCGGCACCCACGACAGGCCGGCCACGCTCACGTCGTCCACCACGACGTGCTTTGCGTGCAGGGAGTGCCACAGCAGCCCGTCGAACCGCTCGAGCACGTCGTGGTTCGCCGACCAGTCATCATTGCCCATGAGTAGCAGCAGTTCCGCGCCGGGCGAAGCCTCGCGCAGCCGGCGCGCGAACTCCACGAGGAAGCCCTCGAGGAACACGCGCTGGCGCTCAACGCCCGGTGCGCCCGTCGCGTGCGGTGCGAGGTCGCCGCCCAACAGCACGGCGCGCGGCCGGTGCTTCGCCGCGAGGGCCACGACCTGTTCATACAGCTCGCTCGAACCGTGCAGGTCAGAGGTGAAGAACCAGTCGGACACCGTGCCTCCCTCGGGGACGGACGGCGGGACGCCACGGGCGGACCGCCTCCCGCGCCGGCGCGACCCGCCAGGGTGCGCCTCGGCGTGAACGCGCGGGCGCATCGCAGGCTACCCAAGCGCCCCCGGCGCCTCAACCGGGCGCGAGCCGCTCGGCGCGGAGGGTGTTCCTGGCGCCGCAGGCCGGCGCGTCAGCGAGTGGTCAGGGATCGCGCTCCGCAGGGCGCGCAGCGCGCTTCCGCTTGCAACGAAGCGGCGGCCTCCGGATACTTTTCCGCCTGCCGGCCGCTCGAGATGGAGCGGCGGACCGCCTGCGCCCCATACCCGAACCCGGATGCCCCTCATGCGACCGTCTGTTCGCGCGTTGCTCATGCTCGCGCTGCTGTTGCTGTCCACCTCCGCCGTCGGCGCTCCCGCCAAGGCCCCGGCCAAACCAGCCGCCGCCCGCGAGCTGCTGCAGAACGGCGGCTTCGAGCGTGCGGCATCCGCGAACCACTGGATGGCGGCCGGCTGGGACACCTCCATGGCCGATCTGCCCACCGTGTTCTTCGGGCGCGACTCATTCCTCGTGCGCACCGGTCGGTCCGCGGTGAGCGTGGCGAACATGAGCGACGCGTTCCCCATGGGGCACAACTGGAGCCAGACGATCCTCGTGGGCTCGGAGTCGTGGGGGAAGATGGCGACGTTCCGCGTCTGGGCGCGCAACAACGGCGTCGAAGGTCGCGCTTACATCCTGGTGCAGGCGTACAGCGACACCGCGAGCCGCATGGGCAAGATCTGGAACGTGGACCACGACGAGGCGCTCAAGCGGCTCGGCATCAACAAGATCGATGACCCGCTGCTCGACCTGGGCTGGGACGGCACGCAGTTCAGCGAGCCACTCACCGAGTGGATGCCGCGCGAAGCCGTCGCGTATGTACCGCCCGGCACCAATGTGCTGTTCGTGCGCTGCGGATTGCTGGGCACCGGGCAGGTGCTGTTCGACGACGCGTCCCTCACGCTGCAGCCCGCTCCCGCCTTTGCGAAGATCGCGCCGGGACGCAACCTGTTCAGCGATCCGAGCTTCGAGAACGGCGCGCTGGCGTGGGATGTCGCGATCCCCCCATATGAGGGTGCCAAGATCGTCGTGGACAGTTCACTCGCGCGCACCGGACGACGCAGCATCCGGCTGCAGAACTTCTGGGACGGCTTGGTCGAGACGCGCATCGGCGTGGGCCAGTCGGTGCTGGGCCGCTCACTGCGCGGCCAACGCGTGCGGCTTACGGGCTGGTTCAAGGGGGACTCGCTGGTGGGCACGGCGCTGGTGAAGATCTACTCGCATGGCATGAAGTCGCGAGTCGTGCAGTCACCCGGAGCGGAGTTGTTGTCGGGTTCGTGGGACTGGAAGCAACTCGCGATCGAGATGGACATTCCCGAGGATTCCGAGATCGTGTGGGCGCATTTGCAGACCATCGCGCCGGCGCGAGGCACGGTGTGGCTCGACGACACCAGTCTCGAGGTGGTCGGGCCTGCGCGCGCGTCCGCCAAACCTGCGGCCGCCGCAAAGCCCAAGCACTGACGCACGGCGCATCGGGCGCGGCGGGAGCTTCTGGTCCCCGGGCGCCGCGACAGGCTCGCGGGAGCTGATCCGAGCCCGCAAGGGCGAGTCTTGACACTTGTCGTGTGTGGGCACAGACTTGTTTATGCAGCCGGGCAGGAAGAGTTCCTTGGCAGGGAACTTCCAGACCCAATCCGAGGCCTCGTTCGCTGCACGGGGTCTGCTGCTCCAGGGAAGCGCGATCTTCACGAGCGAGGTGAGGTCCGCAACCGGACGAGCGGCTGCGCGGAGAGGAGGCTGCAGGGTCTCCGCATCACCAGCCCTGGGTGTGATGTTGGCAGGAGACCAGTAGGGGCCCCCCCTCTACTTGATGTGGCGCGCCTCGCGCCACTGACGTGCGCTGCCGTGAGCCCTCCGGCCGCACCCCGCGCGCGGCCTGTTCCCATGAGGCTCAGGTCCATGGGGGTGCGTATTCATTGACGTCCCGCACCTTGGTCATTTCCCGCTGGCCATCGCGCTCCGCTCCCGGCAGACTCGCGCGCGCCTCGCCCGCACTTCGCTCGCCCTGGGCCCGCTCGCGGGTCCGACGCACACCCAACCCTGAGGATCCGCGACGCATGGCCAGCCACGCCGCCGCTTCTGCCGCCGCCGAGAAGCACCCGAAGGGGCTGTTCGTGTTGTTCGCCACCGAGATGTGGGAGCGCTTCAGCTTCTACACGATGCTGGCGATGTTCACGCTGTACCTGCGCGATACCACCGGCCAGGGCTTCGGCTGGACCGCGGACCGCGCCACCGGGCTCTACGCGAACTACCTCATGTTTGTCTATGCCAGCCCGCTCATCGGCGGCTGGATCGCCGACCGCGGTCTCGGCTACCGGCGCTCGGTGATGATCGGCGGCCTGTTCTTCATGGCCGGCCACCTGCTGCTGTCGTTCCGTTCGGAAACCATCGTGTACGTCGCCCTCGCCTGCCTGGTGGTCGGCAATGGCTTCTTCAAACCCAACGTCTCGGCCATGGTGGGCAACCTCTACCCCGAGGGCAGCCATCTCAAGGACCGCGCCTACAACATCTTCTACATGGGCATCAACGTCGGCGCGTTCCTGGCCCCGGTGATCGCCGAGTTCGTGAAGAGCCGGTTCGGCTTCCATCCTGCGTTCGCCGTGGCCGCGGGCGGCATGGTGATCTCGGTGTTCATCCTGTGGCGCTTCCAGAAGCACCTGCTCGGAACCGATCACGGGAAGGCGGTGGTCGCGGCGAACGCGAAGCCCCTGCCCATCGATGCCGTGCCCACGCCACGTCGCATCGGCGCGCTGATCGTGATCTACCTCATCGTCATCGTGTTCTGGATGGTGTTCCACCAGAACGGCTCGACGCTGACCTACTGGGCCAACGAGAACACCGACTGGAGCGTGACGGGCATCATCTCGAACGCCATCAACCCGATGTGGGTGATCCTGCTGACGTTCCCGCTGGTGGCGGTCTGGCGCTGGCTCGACCGGCGCGGCCGCGAGCCCTCCACACCGGTGAAGATGCTGTTCGGCATGCTCGCCACCTCACTCGCGTTCCTCGTCATGTTCGCTGCCGCGAAGAGCGGAGAGGCTTCGGCCGCAGCCGGAGACATCTACGGCTACAAGGTCTCGCCATACTGGCTACTGGGCGCCTACGGCGTGCTGACCCTGGGCGAACTGATGCTGTCGCCGATGGGCCTGTCGCTCGTCTCCAAGGTTGCGCCTCGCCACCTGCGCGGCATCATGATGGGCGGCTGGTTCGTGGCCACGGCCATCGGCAACAAGCTCACGCAAATCGGCCAGTTGTGGGACGACATGCCGCACTCCACGTTCTGGCTGCTGCTCTCGGGTTGTGCGCTGTTCATGGCATTCGTGCTGATGCTGCTGTTGAAACCGCTCAAGAAGGCGATGCCGGGGGTATAAGGCCTCGGCCCCGAGCGGACCCTCGCGACGCACGGCGCCGAGGCGGCGCGGTGCCGTGCTGGGCGGATGCGCTTGGGCCGGGATGATCGCTGCGGCTCATTTCGACTTCGGAATCAGGCGCATGCCACATTTCGGGCAGTCGCCCGGATGGTCCTGGATCACCTCGTGGTGCATGGGGCAGGTGTACAGGGTGGCGTCGCCTGATTCGTTGCGTTCGCTCGCCGGGGAGACGGCCTCGGAAACCGTCCCCGGAGGGTTCGGATACCAGCCGGGATCCTCGCCGGGCTTGAGTCGATCGCGAACCTTGAGAAGCGTGAACATCCCTCCCATGCCGATGGGACCGAACGGGCCCACCCCCGCCATCATCGGCAGGGTGTTCTTCGGCCCCTGCATGTGCATCTCGGTCATCTCGTGCATGCCCTTCTCTCCCATGGCCATGTAGTTCGGGAGCTTGGCCCGGACCTCGTCTTCGACCCCCCGCTGGTCCACGCCGATCATGTTGGGGACGCCGTGGCCCATGGCATTCATGGGGTGGTGGCGCAGGTGGCAATGCAGCGCCCAGTCCCCGGCGTTGGCGATGAACTCGACATCCCGCGTCTGGCCGGGTCCGATCGCCACGGTCGTTTCCGGCCACCGCGCGGACTCCGGGATGTCGCCGCCGTCGGTCGCCACGGTCCGGAACGCATGGCCGTGCAGGTGAATCGCGTGAAAATCCTGGGACACCGTGCCGAAGCGGAGGCGAACGCGTTCACCGGTTCTCGCCACCAGCGTGGCGGTGCCGGGGTACGCCCGACTGTTGAATGTGAACAGGTTGAATTCCGTCATGACATTCGGATCCGGCGTTGCCGCGCCTGGACGGATGAACCATTCGTTCAGAAAGATGGCGTAGTCCCGGTCTATGCGTTCGGGCCGCTGCCTGGGATGGATGATGAAGAATCCCATCGTGCCAAGCCCGATCTGTACCATCTCGTCTCCGTGGGAGTGATACATCTGCGTGCCATGCTGCCGAAGCTTGAACTCGTAGGCGAACGTCTCGCCCGGCGCGATGGCGCGTTGCGAGAGGCCGGACACCCCATCCATTCCGCTGGGGAGGAGCAGGCCATGCCAGTGGACGGAGGTGGGCTCCGGGAGCTTGTTGGTGACAAGGATCCTGACCCGGTCCCCCTCGACCGCCTCGATCGTCGGCCCCGGGGTCTGCCCGTTGTAGCCCCAGGCATTGATCACCATCCCCGGCGCGATCTCGTGTCGGATCGTCTCGGCGATCAGGTGAAATTCCTTCACGCCATCCACCAGCTTCCAGGGCAGGGTGCTCCCGTCCGGCGTGACCACCGGCGTATACCCAGCTCCGGCCGAGCGCGCCGACGGAGGAGTCGCCGACGCCGCGTGTCCGGAATGCGCCTGTGCCTTGCCTGCAGGTGCGGCGTCCAGGCTTCGGGCCACGCCCATCACGCTGCCTCCGCCTACGATCGCCGCCGTGGCCTTCATCATCTGTCGTCGTGTGAGCATTTTTTCCCTCACCTCGCGCTCGCGGCCATCAGGGAGCCGCCGAGCGCGTGTTCGAGTTCGGTTCGCGCGACCCAGTAGTCTCGTCGCGCCTCCAGGAATTCCCGCTGTGCGTCGATCTCGCTCTGTTTCGCCTGCAGGAGCTGGAACACTCCGGCGAGCATGAAGTTGTACTCCCGCTGGGTCTGCTCGACGATTCGCGCGCGGCGCGGCAGGACCACGTCGTGGTAGTACTCGGCCCGCTCCCGGGCGGCCGTCAGTTGAGAGCGCGCGGTTCGCACCTCCGAACGGATCTCCACCGCCAGCGCTGCGTGCCTGTCCCTGGCCTGTCGCAGTTGGGCCTGGGTGCGAGCGACCGAGTGCTGCCCCCGGTCGAAAAGAGGAATGGCCAGTTCCAGTGCGGGCCCGGCCACGTGCGTGCCGTCCGGCTCCCGCTCGAAGTGAACGCCGGCGCGCAGCTCGGGGAATTGTGCAAATCTGGACAGCGAAACCGACTTCTCAAGCGCTCGGACTTCCGCCTCGGCAGCCGCCAGATCAAGTCGCTGCGAGATGGCCCTGGACTCCAGCCCGGCGAGCCCCGTTGTATCCGGTGGAGGCGCCGGTAGATCGCCAACCACCTGCCACTCGATCTGATCGCCCCACGTCCCCATCGCCCGGTTGAGGGCCTCCCTCGCAGCCAGCCCATCGGCTTGGGCGCTTGATAGCTCGAGCCTGGCTTGTTCGTAGAGCGCCTGCTGATTCTCCAGGTCCAGGTCCGCGATGTTCCCCGCCCGCTGCTGGCGTTGTGCGAGGTCCGACGCCGCGCGGGCGACCGCTACCGTCTGCTCCCAGAATCGCCGAATCTGTTCGGCGGCCTGGACTCCATAGAAGGCCGCCCGAGTCTCCCGGGCGACCCCCAGCGCCATGTGCGCCGCACGGAAGGTGGCCTGCTGCAGCATCGCGCTCGCGGCCTGCCTTCGCATGGGTGCTAACAGGATCGAACTGAGATCCTGCATGACGATCAGCTCGCCCGGTCGGCGGGCGCCATCGATGCGGACATTCGCTTCAATGGTGGGGTTCTTCGCGAGCACAGCCTGGCGATAGTCAGCCCTCGAGATGCCGACTTCTTCGAACTCCGCCTCGAGTGTCCGACTATTGAGCAGCGCGATACGCACCGCGCGTTCCACCGTCAGGCCGTCCCGGAGCAGCGCCAGCGTTGTATCGCTCGGGACCTGCCGCTCCTGGCCGTCCGGCGACCAGGCCAGTTCGACTCCGGTCCTGTCGCGGACGAGTCCGTGTAGCGAGACGGCGCTCGACGGCGGCGCCGCTTCGGCCGGTGCGAACAGAACGAATGTCGCCAACACGACCCCTGCCAACATTCGCTTCATGGTTTCTCCTTCTGTCGCACCAGTGACATGCCGCACTTGGGGCACTCCGAAGGTTTGGCGTCGGTGACTTCGTGATGCAT
>CAZADU010000446.1:0-2249 GCA_964483945.1 uncultured bacterium | reverse complement strand
GTGTCCGAGCCGGAGTCGAAGTACTGGCGAGCGTCGAGCATGCCGGCGAAAAGCAGGGCCGAGTCGATGGACGACAGCTCCACGTCATTAGCCCAGCGAGTGCCCGAGTTGATGTTGAGGAAGTGGTAGAAGAGCCCCTTGTAACCGATGTTGCCGAGTGAGGCTGTGCCTTGCGGGCCGTTGTAGAACGTGAGCAGCGTGCGGTGCACGCGGGCCGCGGCCGCTGCTCGGCCCACCCAACCGTGGTCCACGCCGATCGGGATCGCCGACAGGCCGAAGCCGACCGAAGCGATGCTCGCGAAAGCCGAGCCGGGTTGGTTGCGGTCGCGGATCAGCCCGTTGGCCGGATTGGCTTCGTACCAGAAGAACCGGAAGGCCGAGTACTGCAGCGAGTCGAGTAGCGCGGCAGTGCTCTGCGCGGCGGCCGGAGCGGCCAGCGCGAGCGTGAGGATCAGAGCAGTGAAGAGACGTCGCATGATGGGATCCCTCAGAACAAGATGCCGAACGAGAAGCGGTGCGTGTCCTCGAGACGGCCCTGGTCGGCCCAGCCGTAGTCCACGTGGTATTGCAGGTCGTCGAACGTGCCGCGCAGGCCGGCGCCCGCGGTGAGACCCACTTCGGTGTCCTGCAGGAACATCCCTTGCCAGCCGAAGCGCACGCCGAGCGAGCGCCGCAGCAGTAGCTCGGCGCCGAGGCTCAGGCTCTCGGTGTTGTCGGACGGGTGCAGCGCATCGGCGGCAACCAGCAGCCGGGCGTCCTCCCCCAGCACGAACGGGTGTGCCACGCCGACGCGGAACGTGACCGGCACCGAATAGGGGTCGGTCTCGCGTGCGCCGGGCAGCGCTGGGTTGTCGCCGTTCTGGCCCGGCACGTTGTCGTAGGTGATGGCGAGGTCATTGCCCGAGTAGGAGGCGCGCGTTCCGAAGTTGGACAGTGTCGCGCCGATGCGCAGGCCGTCGGCCGAGAGCCGGTAGAGCGTGCCGGCGGTGAACGTGAGGGCCTGCGCCGAGGTGTGGAAGATGGACTCTCGCAGAAAGTTCACCTGCGCGGCCGCTGAGAAGCGCAGCGAGAAGCGGTGCGCGATCCCCAGCGACAGCGCCATGTCGCTGACGCTGAACAACTCGCCCGTACCGAGCGGCTGGCTCACCGTGCGCACCGGCATGTCACCCGAGTTGAGCGAGGTGAACGCTCCGTAGACCGTGCCCAGCTTGCCGGCAGGCTGGGCGTAGCCGATCCAGTCGTAGCGGATGCCCGCGAACCAGTCGGCGTGCACGAACTCGAACGAGTGCTTCTCGAGTCCCGCCACCGCGGCCGGGTTGTAGAACACGCCGGCCAGTCCCTCGCCTGCCGCGCCACCCGCGTTGCCCATCGCAGCTAGGCGGGCGTCGGGCTCGATGAGCGTGAACACGCCGAACGTGGTGCCGGTCTTGGTCTGGGCCGCCGCGGGGGCCGCCGCGATGACCAGTGCCGCGAACAGCGTGCATGCTTGCACCCCGCGCCGCGCCGCACGAGCCATGCAGCGCCCTGGCGTGCGCATCACTTCACCACCGCGAACTTGCCGGTGAACGCGGACTGGCCGGGGGTCTCGACATGGAAGATGTAGAGCCCGGGGGCCAGGTCGAGGTTGTCTTTGGTACGCAGGTTCCAAGGCACGTAGCCCTCGAGCGAGCCGTCCTGGCGCAGCGTCTGGACGAGGTCGCCGTGCACGTTGTAGACGCGGATCACAGCGCCCTGGGCGACGTCGCGGAACTCGATCCGCCGCTCACCGCGGCCCTTGATGTTGAAGGGTGCCGGCTCGAAGCTGGCCGCGCCCATGTACGGGTTCGGCACCACGTACGGCTCGCTCCCGCCCGCGGTGGCCGACGCCGCTGCCGACTCGCCGGTGCTCGTGAACGTGAACTGGTCGCCGCCCTCGAACGGGATCCGCAGCCGCAACCGCCAGACATCGCCCGCGGCGGGAGGAATCAGCGGCCCCGGTCCGAAGCCGTCGATCTGCACGCGCCAAGTGAAATCGGCGGTGGTCACGGCTGCTCCCGCCGGGCGCGTGAGCACGTCGAAGTTGTCGGTGAGGTTCGACAGCGTGCCGTCGTTGTCGCTGTCGGTGAAGCGGAAGTCCATCTGCGTCTCGCCCGTGTTGGGCACCGCGTACACCCTGAACTTCGCCGGCTTGGCCGGGCGGAACGGGAACGCGATGCTGGTGTCTTCGGGAACGGCGGAGAAGCGCACGACGAGATCCTCGGGATAGCCCG
>CAZADU010000445.1:0-1644 GCA_964483945.1 uncultured bacterium | reverse complement strand
GAGAGCTCGGCCCACTCGAGATAGGCGGCTACACCCGTCGTGTCGCCGCGGTGCGACGGCAGGCGCTGATCGATGAACGCGAGCGGGTCCTCGACGTTCGTGAGTTCCCAGCGCGCGCCGGGGTCGCGGGTGGTGCGGATCTCGAAGTGCAGGTGCGGCGTCGTCGCACGCCCGGTCATGCCGACACGGCCGAGCACGGTGCCAGCGGTCACGAACCGCCCGGCCCGCACACGGACCGAGGCGAGCCTCAAGTGCGCGTACACCGAGTAGGCGAGCACGCCGCCGGGCTGACGATGCGCGAGCACAACGTGTGTCCCGTAGCCGCCGTGCTCGCCGTGGTCGGCCGCCCGCACGACGATGCCCGCGGCCGCGGCGCGCACGAAGACTCCGGAGGCACCACAGCCGATGTCGGCGCCCTGGTGCGCGGCGCGATCGCCATCCCACTCCACGCTGCGCAACAGGAAGAACGGCCCCGGCGTGGCCGGGCGTTCGAGCGTGAGCTCGTACGGGTCGCCCACGGGCAGGCGCCATGCGCCGCTCGGGGCCCAGCTCTCGCGTGCGGCCGGAGAGAGCGGGAGCACTCCTCCCAGCAGGAGCCAGCCCGCCAACATCCATGCCGGCGCGTCGAACGTCAGTGGAGCACCACGATGCGGCCCGTCGCACCACCCTCGCGCACGCGCGCGAAGTAGAGCCCGGGCGGCAGCGCTCGCGTGAGCTCGCCTGGCAGCCGCGCGGTGCCGCTCTCGTCGGCGCGCAGCTCGGCGAGCCGACGGCCCGCAGCGTCGATCAGGTCCACGGCCGAGCCCGGCCGCAGAGCGCGGCCTGTGAGTTCGAGCGCCTGGCCGGCGCGCAGCGGGTTGGGACCGGCCGCGAGCGACAACGGCTCGGAACGAGGTGGTGTTCCCACCGCCGTCACCAGCGTGCCGTCCAGCGTTCGCACGCGCTCGCGCAGACCCTGGTCCACGCCGTCATATCCGAGCCAGGTCACGGTGAGGTTCCCATTCGACGTCGGCAGCACCTCGATCGTGCTGGTGGTGAGGTCGCTGGCATCAGAGACCTGCGTGGCGCGATGGTCCCAGCCGAGCAGCGGATGCCAGCGCTTGTAGCGCACCTGCTGGCCATCGGCGACCGAGCGCTCGTAGGCCACGTGCAGGCCACCCTGCGCGTCCAGCGCGATGCGCGGATTCTGGGCGCCGTCACCGAGCGCTTCGAGTGTGGTGTCGCGAGGGTTTGGGCGCCCGGTGAGCCCGCGGCGCTGGTAGTGGATCTCGCTGCCCACGCCCGGGCTCACCTGCCAGACGGAGTGCAGCACGCCGTTCGTGTCCACGACGGCCGAGACGGAGGGCTGCGCATAGGCCGACGGGGGAGCGATGGAGAAACGTGCGCTCATCCCGCTGTCGGGGTCGAAGCGCGCACCGTAGACGACA
Organism: uncultured bacterium; assembly: GCA_964483945.1. GTDB lineage: Bacteria > Eisenbacteria > RBG-16-71-46 > RBG-16-71-46 > RBG-16-71-46 > JAIOPA01. The sequence continues at coordinate 217 of CAZADU010000445.1, read as the reverse complement.
TGCTTGCCCGCGCCGAGGTCGGCCCACAGCACGTAGGCGTGCCCGTCACCTGCGGCGGTGATGGCGGGCGCGGTGGGTGCATCCACCGGAACCGTGAGCGTGGACGGCTGGCCGTAGGGCGCGGCGAACAGGAACTGGAGGAAACGCAGTTCGCGGTTTGCGCCGAACTGCTCGAGCCAGCTGAGGAAGACACGACCGCGCGCGTCGCACGCGATCG
>CAZADU010000444.1:0-1628 GCA_964483945.1 uncultured bacterium | reverse complement strand
CTACCGAGTTGCATCGAGTTGCCATGCGAGCCACTGCGTGCGAACCCGCGTGGCCTGACGCATGAGGTCGAGGCCCCCGCCGCGAAGTCGCCCCACCTCCTTCGTGTGTTGAGGTGTTGATCCGCTCCTGTCGCTGAGCTGAGCTCTCGCGCCCGTGCACTCGCACGGAAGCCGCACTCCAGCCGACGATCAGGAGGTTTCGCTTGTTCCCCAGTCGATTCGTATGGGGGCTGCTCGCTTGCATGCCCCTGCTCTGCGCGACCGCGCTATTCCATGCGCCGGTTGCCCGTGCCGATGGCGCCGGTCGGCCGCTCTCCCTGCAAGAAGCGCTCGAGCGAACGCGCGCCGCGCATCCGTCGCTGGTGGCGTCGCGCCGTGACGTCAGCGCGGCCCGCTCACTCGAACGCGAGGCCAGGCGTCGGCCGGCCCCGTCGCTCATGGCGGAGTACGAGAACTTCGGCGGCGACTTGGGCGGTGGCTTCTCCGATGCCACAGTCACAGCTCAGCAGACGTTCGAGCTGGGCGGCGACCGTGGCGCCCGCCGGGGCCTGTCGGCGGCCCACACCTCGATCGCGGCGGCGGAGCACGCGCAGCTCCGCCACGAGCTCGAGGCCGCGACGGTCGAGATGTACACCGAGGCTTGGGCATCGCAGGAGCGCGCGGAACGTTGGCGAGACGCTGCGCGCGAGGCGGCCACGGCTGCTGCTGCGGCGGCCGAACGGCTCCGCGTCGGCGCGGCTCCCGCGCATGAGGTGGCGCGCGCCCGTGCGAATCACTCGCTGCGCCGGATCGAGCTTGACCGCGAGGAGCGCCGGTTGGCGACAGCGCGCGCTCGGTTGGCGGCGCAGTGGCGGGGGAGCGCGGACAGCATCGGAGTGCTCACACTCGCCGACCCGGCGACGATCGTCCCGGCGGATCCGGCTTCGCTGGAGGCGGCTCTATCGCACCAGCCCTTGATGCAACGCGCCGCAGCGGAGCGCCAGCGCGAGGACGGGCAGTCGAGATGGGTGCGCGCGCAACACGTGCCGGATGTGACCGTGGGAGCGGGTGCACGACGGCTTGCGGAACTGTCCGGTACCGGGTTCGTGGTGTCGGTGACGGTGCCGTTGGCGGGGCCTGGCACGGGTCCCGCCGCGGTGGAGGCGGCCGACGAGACCCGCGCGGCGGGCGCGTCTCGCGCCGACGCCGAAGTATTGCGGCTCAGGACCCGGGTTCGCGATGTGCACGACCGACTCGCCGGAGCGCTCGCATCGCTGCGAGAGCTTCGTGCGGACGTGCTGCCGGCTGCAGAAGAGGCCGTCCGCGGGCTCGCGGTGGGATTCCGCTCGGGCGGGCTCACGTACCTCGAGGTGCTGGACGGCCAGCGTGCGTTGCTCGAAGCACGCCTGCTCGACATCGAACTCACGCGGGAGGCATGGCTCGCGCACATGGAACTCGAACGCTGGACGTCGGCGAAGGCCGCGGGAGACGCACGATGAACTCGATCCCTTCGCTCGCTGGCCGCGCACACGATCTCTCAAGGATCCCGGCGGCGGCCGCGCTCCTGTTCGTGCTCGCCACCGCCGGTTGTTCGAACTCGCAGGTACAATCGCTGGATGAGCATGGGCACGACGAGGCCGGCGCCGCGC
>CAZADU010000443.1:0-2791 GCA_964483945.1 uncultured bacterium | reverse complement strand
ATCCTCCGGAGAGACGAGTTTGAACTCTCTCGCGTCGGTGGGGGCGACGCGGGCCTGCGACCTGCGCGCCGTGAGGTTGCGATGTGGGCTCTTGTGGCTGGCACAGCGAGCCCTGGCACCGCGCCGCCCCCGGACGCACGTCACATCGAAGCTGGATCTGGGGACCCACCGCACCACGCGTGAGGATCGCGCGGCAAGGGTCGCGGTAGGCGGGGTCTCAGAAGAACAGCACGAGAGAAGCTTATGAATCACCGCGAACGCTCGCAATGAAAACTGATACAGCAACGCCGGGCTTTTGCGAATGTGCGTGCTCGCCCAACGTGTGGCGAAATTTCCCAGCACGTTCGCGAGCGCCTAAGCCGTGTGTCGTGAATCCTCAGCGAGCAATCCCGCTGTGCGAGAGATAGGGACATGCGTCATTACACGCCGGGCAAATCGCAAAGCGTGCTGCTGTCGCCACCGACGCAGGCGCACCGCAGTCCTGCGCCGAGCCCTCCGGCGTATCCAGGCGCCGCTTCGTCACTCCCAAGACTCGGGCGCATTGCACGAGTTCGAGGACGCTTGAGCCGCCCCCAGATAGATCGCCTTCACCGATTCCGAATCAGCCGGACGCCAACGCAGCTGCTGGCCACCGCCAAGCCTGAACCCGCGGATGCCGATTCGCTGAAAGTGTTTTGACGCGCAGCGAAGAGTTTGCTGCGTTGACGGCGGAGGCCTCGGACGGCTCGCTCACGGCGGCGATTCTCGAGGCGGTGCGGGGAGCCGGGTTGCCGCGCGCCTCGTCCCGGGTGAATCTGCGAGGATGTCGCCCTCGTTCCGGAACGCCGTGCTGTGGCTGCTGGCCGCCGAGGCCTGCTACGCCGTGATGCGCGTGTCCACTCGAGCCAGTGCCAGTGCCAGCGAACTGCCGTGGGCCGAGATCGCCGCGTTCCGATTCCTCGTGGGCGCTATCGTGCCGCTCACGTTCGCGCTCGTGCGCCGTGTCCCGCTGCGTGTGACCGACTCGCGCAACGCCTGGCTGCGCTCGATGTTCGGCACCGGTGGCGCGCTGTCGCTGTTCTACGCGCTCGGCACGCAGGCGCTGTCGGTGGGTGATGCCACAACGCTCTACTCCACGACGCCGCTGTGGGTGGCGCTGCTGTCGGGACCCATGCTGGGCGAGCGGGTGAGCGCCGTGGTGTTCGTGGCGGCGGTGGCCGGGTTCGCCGGTGTGGCCACGTTGCTGCACGCCGGGTTCACGAACGTCGGCCCCACCGGGCTCATCGTGTTGGCCGGTGCGCTCAGCTACGCGCTCGCCATCTTCCGGTTGCGTCGGCTGTCCTCACGCGAATCGAGCGAGGCGATCGGGCTGCACATGTCGCTCACCGCCGGTGCGGTGATGTTGCTGATCGCGCTGCCTGTATTGCGACCCATCCCGCGCGAGGCGTGGCTGCCCCTGCTCGCGAGCGCGCTCGCCGGTGGCATGGGCCAGGCGATCATCGGGCGCGCCTACGCGCGCGAGACGGCGTCGAAGCTGGCGGCGTTCAGCTATGCCGGCGTGCTGTTCACCTACCTGCTCGAAGTGGCGCTGTTCGGTCGCGCGCCCGACACCTACCAGGTGGTGGGGGCGCTCATCGTGGTGGGCGCGGGCGTGCTCGTGAGCCTGCGTGCCACGAGGCGAGCGGCTCCGCCACACAGCGTCGCGAACTAGATGGTGTCTGAGAACTCCGCGCACGCGCGAAGTTCTGGGTCAGCGCCCGGGGCGCCGCCGCCGGTCATGGGAATCGGCTCGTCCAGCGCAGCTCGGCCCCCTCCAGCGATGGCACGTCGTAGCATGTGCCACTCACGCACGCGCGGCCACCGCGCCGCCGGCCCACGAACAACTCGGCGTGATGCTGCGTGCCGATATCCGCCGCCACCGTGACGCCAGCGAACACCGCCGACAGCTCGGTGGGCTCGCCGAACAGGTCCGACGGCAGATCGAGCGGGTCGGTCGTGCGCGTGATACTCACACCGGCGCTGCCCCAGCCAGAACGACTCACTTCGGCGGTCACCAGCAGGTCGTCGATCGTGCTCGTGGCGAGCACTCCCGAGCGCACCACGCGCTGGCGTTCTGCCTCCAGTACGCCTGCCCAGCCCGCTTGTGAGCGCCCGGCCAGCGAAGCCCCTGCGGCGTGCCGGTCGCTGATGAAGTCCTGTGTGTCGTAGCCGCGGTCGGCGTAGGCGCGGAGTTCCCAGCGACCATGTGCGGGCCCCAGCAGCATCTCGGCGAAGCGCTCCTCGAAACGGAACACGCGCGCGTTGGGAGCACCGTCCGCGCGCGACCAGTTAAGCGTCCACGACATCCACGGCAGAACCGGACCGTTCAGCTCGAACTGGTGCCCCTGCTCGCTCTGTGCGTCGAGCAAGTGTGTGTTGCGATTGAGCAGGGGCCAGGAGTGCTCCCGTACCAGCGGCGGCGGGTCGTTGTATCCTAGCCGCATGCGCGAATAGTCTTTCCATTCCGCACTCAGCGACCACTGCCGCCACAGCAGGCCTGCCGAACCATAGAGAGCGCGCGCGCTGGTCCCGCCCGTCGAGAACGGCGCCCAGTCGACCGGATGGCCACCCTCACGCGCGGCCTCGACGCTCACCGGCAGCGACCAGCCCGCACTCGCCGCACTCGAGAGCAGGTCGTCTCCGCCGGAGAAGCTGGCGAACGTTCGGCGCGCCCCGCCGCCGTTCGCTTCGCGCAGTCCGGCCGCGCCAACCCGTGCGTTCCACGGCATACGCAACTCAGCTTGCCCGCCGGTGAGCGTGCTCCCGTAACGCG
>CAZADU010000442.1:0-7157 GCA_964483945.1 uncultured bacterium | reverse complement strand
TACACGGGCTCGCCGCCCGACTTCCACGTGGACCACCACGCGCTCGCCTTCCATCCCGGAAATCCCAACGTGCTGCTCGAAGGCAATGACGGCGGCATCAGCCGCAGTACCGACGCCGGTACGAACTGGAGCAAAATCCCGCAGCTGCCGCTCACGCAGTTCTACGAGATCGGGCTCGACCTGACGAACCCCGATCGGCTCTATGGCGGCACGCAGGACAACAGCACCGTGCGCACCTTGACCGGCGATCTGAGCGACTGGGAGGTGATCTTCGGCGGTGACGGTTTCTACGTGAACATCCACCCGGTGAATCCCGACACGATCTTCGCGGAGTCTCAGTTCGGGAACCTGGGCCGCAGCGCCAACGGGGGAGCGAGCTTTGTGGATGCCAGGCCGCCCGGGGCTTCCAGCGACCGGAAGAACTGGTCCACGCCGGTGAAGCTCGATCCGGTGACTCCGAACGTCGTCTACTACGGCACGCAGCGGCTGTGGCGTAGCCCCAACGGCGGTGTCTCATGGACGGCAGTGAGCGGTGACCTGACCGGCTGGGTCTCCGGTGCGGTGCTCGGCACCATCACGTCGATCGGGATCTCGCCGGCCGACCATCACGTGGTCTGGATCGGCACGGACGACGGTCGCGTCTGGCGCGGCTTGGAGGCCGGCGGCGTGTTCGCGTGGACCAACGTCACGTCGGCCCCGCTGCCGCCTCGCTGGGTCACGCGCGTCGTGCCGCACCCGACGGATCCCGCCAGCGCCTGGGTGACGTTCAGCGGGCTCAAGTGGCAGGACTCCGAGAGCCACGTGTTCGCGACCACCAACTCCGGTGCCAACTGGACCGACATCTCCAGCAACCTGCCCGAAGTGCCCATCAACGGTATGGCGGTGGATCCGGCCAACCCGCAGCTGCTGTTCGTGGGCACGGACCTCGGTGCCTATTACACCGACAACGGCGGTGCGCTCTGGAACTACCTGAGCCCCGACCTGCCGCTCGTGCCCGTGTACGATCTCGCGATCCATCCCACGGCTCGCTACCTGGCGATCGGCACGCACGGCCGGAGCATGTACAAGCTGGAGCTGAGCTCGTTGCTCGCAGTGGACCCGCGACCGCGCACCGACGCGGGTGCGACCCTGCTGCAGAACTCGCCCAACCCGTTCCGACTTCAGACCTCGATCGGCTTCACGCTCGCGCGGCCCGGCCGCGTGCGCCTGGGCGTGTACGACGTCGCCGGCCGCGGCGTTCGCGCGTTGTTCGAGGGCGAGCGTGCTGCCGGAAGGCACGACGTGCCGTGGGACGGCCGCGACGACGCGGGGCGAGCCGTCCGCGCCGGGAGCTATCGCTACCGACTCGAGCTCGCCGACGGCAGGACGTTGACGCGCGGGACCGTGCGGGTGCGGTAGCGGGCGGGCCTCGCGATGGGGCGTATGAGTGCGACGTGGATCAGGGCTCTCTTCGGGCGTCGAATGCCAGGCCCACTCGAACGAAAGGGCCCGAGTAGTGTGCGGTGATGTCGCTGGTGTTCTCCCCGAACTTCAGGCTGCCGATGCTCGCCCAGCGATAGCCGACCAGACCCTGAAGCGAACAGCCGCCTCCGATCGCCATCACGGCCTCGCCCGCCACGTGTCCGCCGAATCCCGTACCGGAGGCCGCGAGTGTGGCCCCGGGGGCGACCAGGCCACCCGTTTCGAAGTACGGACCGAGGCCCAGGCCCACCCCGCAGCGAAAGCGACTCGACGATGGGAGGTATCGGGTGACGCCCAGCGTGATGGCGTATGCGCCCAGGTCAAACTCGACGCCCGAGTCCTGGCTCTGGGCCCAGAAACGCTCGATGCCGAGGCGCATCAGCACATCTTCGTGGGGCCAGAGGCGAAAGCCGAAGCCCCATGAGGGTCCGTGACGAATGGGTGCGAGCGCGGTCCCGTACTCGTGGTTGAATGAGCTCAGCGTGTCGTTGACATCAGTCATGCTGAGCTGATCCCAGCCACCCCATCCTTCGAAGCCGATCCTGGGCTTGGCCTCGGCCCGAGTGCATGCCAGCACCGCCATCGAGACGGCAGCGAGAGCGAGTCGTCGCGCGGTGCTCATCGGTCCCCCTCGAGGTTGTGCCACGCGCGCCGCGGGCGTCGCGCCAGCGGGCTCCACGATGCGAAGCAGAGCCGACCCGCGATTGTTGGACTCGTCCTTCTCCTTGAAGAGGTTCAGCGGGTCGAGGACCACCTCGACCGTGTGCCACAACGTGTCGGGCGGCTCCCACGGCCCCGCGTCGAGGGTGACCTGCGACCCATATCCCGCGCACTGGACCTCATGCATCGACGCGAGCGCACCGTCCACCTTGACCGCGGCCAGGAATGTCTTCGAGCTACCGGGGCAGTGGAATCCGATGACCAAGTGGGGATCGGATCCGCGAACGGCTTCGTTGCCTCCGCTGCAGGGGAGCCGTTGACAATGCAGCGAGGCGGTCGGCGATCGCGCATCGGTCGCGGGCGGAGGCGGCTCGCATCCGCCCCCTGCCGGGGAGAGCGGAGAGCACCCTATGGCGAGTCCGATCATGAGCGGGGTGACGATCCGCTTCGACCGGAGTCGGAAGTTGGCAGACAGCTCGCGTCTCATGGTACCCCCGAGTGGCATCGGCTCGAATCTCACCGTGGTTCGAAGTGGCGGTGAAGTTGCCGGGACCTGCATGCGTCAGGGCAGGTGTCGTGCCAATCGGGGCTGTTCCCACATGCACGGCCGTGGGGCTCGATGGTGCAAGGGTTTGGCGTGGCTACTGAGTTCGTGAGCCACACGGCGCGGATGAGGTGAAGCTCCACATTCCGACAGTGGGCTGTCGAACGGGACAGTCCGCACGAGCGCGGCGCCTCGCGTCGAGGAAGCGGGCCAGTTCCGCGGTCCAGGTGATGTTGGTGCCGGAGGGGGGAGTCGAACCCCCACTCGGTTTGAGCCGAACGGGATTTTGAGTTCGAGAGATGGGGGAGAGGAAGAAGCGTGATTGGACGTCAAACGCCGCAATCACAGCCGCTCCGACGAGGTTTCGGCAGGACGAAGAATCGCATGAATGAGCATGTCTAACGGTGGTTCCCGCCCAGTTCCCGCCCAGTCAGCGGCCCCGCGAGGTGTCTCGCGGGGCCGCTGACGCGTTGATCGTAAGCGTAGGCTGATGCCCACTCTTCCGTAGCGGTCTTGCGTGCGGCAGCATGCCTCGCATGCGGCGATTCGATTCACAACAGGCAACACGCTGGCTCGCCCGGCGCGAGCGACACGCATGGAGTTGGCTGGAACTCAGCGCGCGCTCAGGGCACCCGGTGTGGAGGCTGCGTTACTGGCAGCGGCGGTTGGCGGAGACGGCCGCGGGGAAGCCTGACCGTAGCCGCGGGTTCGTCACCGTCGACATCACGGAGCCCGAGCCCGTGAGCGCGTCGAGCACGACAGCGATCGAGATCACGACGCCGTCGGGGTACCGCGTGCGGGTCGCCCACGACTTCGACCCCGAGCATCTCCGCCGGGTGGTGCAGGCGCTGGAGCGCGGTTGCTGAACCTGGGTGGCAGCCACCGGGTGTTCCTGTGCGTGCAGCGCATGGACTTCCGCCGCGCGCACGACGGGTTGTGCGCCGTGGTGCGCGACGCGTTCCAGGACGACCCGTTCTCCGGCGACGTTTTTGTGTTCCACAATGGAGCGCGAGACCGGATCAAGCTGCTGGTGTGGGACCGCAACGGGTTCTGGCTCCTGTACAAGCGGCTCGAGCAGGGGACGTTCCCGTTCGCCGTGCCGGACGAAGGCGCACGCGTCGAGATCACGCGCGCGCAACTGGCGATGCTGCTCGACGGACTGGAGTGGAAGAACGCCAGAAAGTCCTCGCATCACACAAGTGTCTTTGATATACAGAAGCGCGATGGAACGCGCTCTCGAACTCCCACATGATGTGGATGCGCTGCGAGCACTGGTGCTCGTGGACCGCCAGACGATCACGCAGCAGCGCGAGACCATCGCGCAGCTCGAAGAACGCAACCGCGTGCTGGCGAAGCTGGTGTTCGGCCGCTCGAGCGAGAAGCGCATGAGCGAGCCGGCGGACCCGTCGCTGCAGGGCCACCTGTTCCTCGCCGACATCGCCGCCGAGGCCGAGCGGTTGGCCGCTGAGCACCGGGTCGTGGCCACGGTCGAGGTGCCGGCGCACACGCGCACGAAGCACAAGCGCCGCGGCGAGTTCCCCGCCCACCTGCCGGTGGTGCGCACGATATGCGAGCTCAAGGACGAGGACCGCGTCTGCGCCTGCGGCGGCGAGCTGGTGGCCTTCGGCGAGGAGACCTCGCGCGAGCTGGAGCGCATCGAGACGACGATCGTGCACGAGACGGCGCGCAAGAAGTACGCGTGCACCCGCTGCCATGAGGGCGTGGTGACCGCGCCGTGGCGCGGCAAGGTGATCGACAAGGGCCTGCTGGGCCCGGGGTTCCTCTCGCACGTGATCACCGAGCGGTTCGCCCGCCACCAGCCCTACTACCGGCTCGAGGGCAAGTACCGCGCCGAGGGCCTCGAGCTGTCGCGCTCGGTGCTGTGCGAGTCGATGGCGCGCTGCGCCGAGCTGCTGGAGCCAATCGCGGAGCAGCTGCGCCAGGAGGTGCTGGCCTCGCCGGTGGTGCACACGGACGACACGCCGGTGACTTTGGCGATGCCGCAGGGCTCGCAGGGCGGCTCGCGCCAGGCGCGCGTGTGGGTGTACCTGAACCCGGACGGCCGGCACTGGTACGAGTTCACCGAGAGCCGCAAACGAGACGGACCCGCACGCGTGTTCAAGGACTTCGTCGGCTACCTGCAGGCGGATGCCTACGGCGGCTACGACCGGCTGTTCTTCCCGGGCGGCGCGACGGAGGTAGCGTGTTGGGCTCACGTGCGACGCAAGTTCGTCGACGCCGAGGCGACCGATCCGACGCTGGCGAAGCAGGCCGTCGACCGCATCCGTGCGCTGTTCCAGATCGAGGTGGCGGCGAAGGAGCTGTCGGACACGGCACGTGCGGCGCTACGCGCTGAGCAGGCGTACCCGCTGCTCACGGAGTTCCACGCCTGGCTGGATCTGGCCGAGACGCAGGCGCTGCCGAAGTCGCCGCTGGGCAGGGCGATCGGCTATGCGAAGAACCAATGGCCGGCGCTCCTGCGCTACGTCGAGGACGGCCGACTCGCGATCTCGAACAATGCCGCCGAGCGGGCCCTGCGGCCGATCGCGATCGGGAGGAAGAACTGGCTTTTCTTCCAGCGCGAGGGCGGTGGCGAGGTGGCGGCGGTGTTGATGAGCCTGCTGATGACGGCGCAGGCCGCGGGGATCCACGTGGGCGACTACTTCCGCGACGTGCTGGTGCGCATCTCGACCTGCACCGACGTGAAGAAGCTGACGCCGCACGGCTGGAAGGAGCACTACGCGGCCGAGGTCACCGAACGCCGCCACGCCCTGCTCCGCGAGATCGCCGGCGAGCGCTGACCACCGCTTGGCGTGACGGTCGTGGGGCGACGGTTACCGTTGATCCGGGGCGCGTTCTTCATCTTCGCTTCGAGGAGGCCAACTAGCCTCGCTCAGGTGACCGCCATGCAAGCAAGCCCGGCGGCGCGTGGCGCTGGCGGCACAGCCAGCGGCGGTGCGCTGGCATGAGGTTGGTCGACTGGCGCGGGGCGGGCGGTTTCGGGGGGTCGCTGCGGGCGACGAGGGGCACCGGAGGGCGCGGCGGCGGGTCCGAGCGGGGGAGAAAGTCGTTGCCGGGCGGCCGGGAGGGGCCTACCCTCGCGAGGGCGCGAAAGGAAATTCTTATCCATCCAACTCGTAGCCCGCACAGGCTCTTCCACACTCACTCCGTCCAAGTTGCTTCGGCGATGAAAGGCTTGCAGGGCGAAATCACATAGACGAGGCCATCCGACATCCGGAATTTGAAGCGTCCGAGCACAAAGGTCGTTCTGACACGCTTGTCTTTCGCGAACACCATGTATTCGAAGATCCGAATGCGTCTTCCACCTTGGACTTGCCGGATCTCGAGGTGGAATGGGTTGTAAGTGTAAGACAGCCGCTGGTCTTCACTCTGCCGAAGGGTGTAAGGCCCGCTGATGCCTGTCGGAGCTCGGCGAATGGCGCGTCGGATCACGGCGGAGCGCCGAAAGTAATCGCTCGGAAGCTCGAGCCGACTGCCATTGCCGTAAACGACATGCGCCAAGTTCATCGAGGCTTCCGGCCAGATAAACCGCGTGGCGACAATCATCGAGCCGTATGTGACGTGCATCACGGCGCGGTCGCACCAAGTGGTCGCCTGCGGCTGCTGCCGGTTCGCAATGTCCTCGTACATCGACTCGACGCGGTGGGCGGCGATCCGGCGCACTCTCTCTGAAAGCGGGTCGCGCGAGAAGAGGAACAAGGTCGCGCCGACAGCGCCAACGCCCAAGCACGCCACTACCACAACGAACGCGCGCAATGCCACCGCACGAAAACCACGCCGGAAGACCCCATGATCTCCGTGACCGCCTGCCACTCGGCTCCTACCGGTATGCTCCACTACCTCACCGTGCCGTGCCGGTACCGCGCCTTGATCCCACCCCACGATACCCCACTCTCGGTCGGGGCACCCTATTCAGGGCCTCAGGGGTGAGGTGTTGAGGGGTGTTCCGCAGCCGCTTCAAGACATAGTGGCGGCCCTCGCCGCGATCGATCCAGGCTGGGAGGGGTGTGCATCGCACGGTTGCGGAGGTCACGAGCACGAATGGTTTGCCGTTTCGAAATAGGATTACACCCAGGTGGCTGTACGGCGAGCCGGAAGCACGCTGGATCGCGACGGTCTGACTCGACCGTGACGTCTGAAAGATGATGTCGCCATTCTGGAAGGCACCGGTTGCATGGTTGGCAACACATCCCATCGACAAGAGTGGAATGACGAGCAGGTGTCGGGTTCTCATGGCGCCGCTGACCCGACTAGTGTTGTTTCAACCATGTGGTGATGGCGCGGTTCGCCTGCTCCTCGCGGAGGAGCAAAGCGAAGTGCCCCGCGTCGAGATCGACGAAGTGGCCGCCAGTCTCCGTTGCATACGCGCGCGCGAGGCCAGCGCCGGACATGGTGTCATGCCGCCCCTGGAGAACGAGCACAGGGACACCGGGCAGGGACGGATGGCGCGTCGCGCCCGAGATCAGGATCA
>CAZADU010000441.1:0-8795 GCA_964483945.1 uncultured bacterium | reverse complement strand
CGCGCCATGAAGAAAGCGATTGCATCGTCAATGCGCGCGGGTGCGCAAGGCATTCGTATCAACTGCACCGGGCGCCTCGGTGGTTCTGAGATGGCCCGTTTCGAGACCTATCGCGAGGGCCGCGTGCCCCTGCACACCCTTCGCGCGGATATCGACTTCGCCCGCGCGACCGCCAACACGGCCTATGGCACGTGCGGCGTGAAGGTGTGGATGTTCCACGGCGAAGTGCTGGACAAGGCCGCGCACGCCGCGCCCGCGGCCCGCTAGGAGATCTGACCCCATGTTGATGCCGAAGCGAGTCAAGTACCGCAAGGCCCACCGAGGCCGTATGAACGGCAAGGCCTACCGCGGTTCCTCGATCGCGTTCGGGGAGTACGCACTCCAGGCCACGCAGCCGGCGTGGGTCACGAGCCGCCAGATCGAGGCGGCCCGTGTCGCCATCACGCGCACGATCAAGCGCGGCGGCAAGGTCTGGATTCGCGTGTTTCCCGACAAGCCGGTCACGAAGAAGCCGGCCGAGACCCGAATGGGCAAGGGTAAGGGCGCGCCAGAGTTCTGGGTCGCGGTCGTGAAGCCCGGGCGCGTCCTGTTCGAGATCGAGGGCATCACGCGCCAGCTCGCGCGCGAGGCGTTCGGCCTCGGCGCAGCGAAGCTGCCGATCAAGACGCGCTTCATCGAGCGCAATGAGCTGGGAGGGGAGTGACCATGGCGACCCGCGTTAGCCCCAAATCAATCCGGGAGATGGGCGCGGATGCGATCCGCACCCGTGTCACGGAGCTGCGCGAGGAGCTGTTCAACCTCCGCTTCCGAAACACGATGAAGCAGCTGGACAACCCGCTCAAGATCCGCGAGAGCCGCCGCGAAATGGCGCGCCTGCTCACGGTGCTGAAGGAGAAGGAGCGCTGAGGCCCCGCGGCCACAGTGATCCGGAACAGCCATGACGACGGAACGCAATCGCAGGAAGACCCGCACGGGCAAGGTCGTGAGCGACCGCATGGACAAGACGATCGTCGTGTCCATCGAGCGTCTGGTGAAGCACACGACCGTGGGCCGCTACGTGCGGCGGCGGGAGAAGTTCAAGGTCCACGATGAGAAGAACGAGTGCAAGATCGGCGATACGATCCGCTTCATGGAGACGCGGCCCATGTCCAAGGACAAGCGCTGGCGATTCGTGGAGTTCGTCGAGCGCGCCAAGTAGCCGGGGAGTCGAGCCATGATCCAGTTGCGAACGATGGTCACCGTGGCGGACAACTCGGGCGCGAAGCGCGCCCAGTGCATCAAGGTCCTCGGTGGTCACCACAAGCGTTATGGACGGTTGGGCGACATCGTGGTCGTGTCCGTGAAGGACGCGATCCCGGGCGCCGCCGTGAAGAAGGGCGAAGTCGCGAAGGCGGTGGTTGTGCGCGCGGTGAAAGAGATGCGCCGCAAGGACGGCTCTTACATCCGCTTCGACGAAAACGCCGTCGTGCTCATCAACAACGAGAAGGAGCCGCGCGGAACCCGCATCTTCGGGCCGGTGGCTCGTGAACTTCGTGAGAAGCAGTTCATGAAGATCATCTCGCTCGCGCCGGAGGTGGTCTGATGGCGATCAAGATCCGCAAGGGCGACACCGTCATGGTGATCGCGGGCGACGACAAGGGTAAGACGGGCCGCGTTCTCTCGGTCGACGAGGCCAAGAACCGCGTACTCGTGGAGAAGGTGAACTTCATCAAGCGCCACACCAAGCCCCGTGGGCAGCGTGCGCAGGGCGGCATCCTCGAGAAAGAGGCGCCGCTCCATCTGTCGAATGTCATGCTCTACGACCCGAAGGCGGGCCGTGGCGTGCGGGTGGGTGTACGGCTGACGAAGAGTGGTAAGCGGGAACGCATTTCCCGAGCGACGGGCGATACGCTGTCCAAGGAGTAGCAAGGCAGCACTGCCGGCGCGCCGCTTGGCGCGACGGTGAACCCACATCAGGTTCGACGTTGGTCCCAGAACCCCAGGGGGGAGGGAACCGGCGGGCAGGACCCCTGGAGCGTGAGCATGGCGGAAGAGAAGAAGAGCAAGAGCCAGGGCGCGAAGGCGCCCAAGGAGGGCGCGAAGGGCGGCCGTGCCGCCGGCGTCGCGACCACCTACGAGACGGCCTCCGGCAAGCCTTCGGGCCCCAAGGACAGGCCGCGCTTCGCGAAGCACTACAGTGAGAAGGTGCTGCCCGCGCTGATGGAGAAGTTCGGGTACTCAAGTCTCATGCAGGCGCCGCGCATCATGAAGATCGTCATCAACATGGGTGTCGGCGACGCGACCGCGGACATCAAGAACATCGATATCGCGGCCAATGAGCTCGCGCAGATCAGCGGCCAGCGGCCGTCGATTCGCAAGGCTAAGAAGGCCATCTCGAATTTCAAGCTGCGCCAGGGGCTACCGATCGGCTGCATGGTGACGCTCCGCGGGGCGCGGATGTACGAGTTCTTCGACCGGCTGGTGACCGTGGCGACGCCGCGCATCCGTGACTTCCGCGGCCTGTCGCCGCGTTCGTTCGACGGCCGCGGCAACTACTCGGTCGGTTTCACGGAGCAGATCATCTTCCCCGAGATCAACGTCGAAAAGGTCGCCAAGATTCGCGGCATGGACGTGACCATCGTCACGACGGCGAACACCGACGAAGAGGGGCGGGAACTGCTCAAGCTCATGAACATGCCGTTCCGCCCGCGTTAGGCGAGGGGGTTCTCAGTGGCCAAGAAGTCGATCGTCGAGAAGTGGAAGCGGACGCCGAAGTTCAAGGTCCGCGGGTACAACCGCTGCCACCGTTGTGGCCGGCCCCGCGCGTTCCTTCGCGACTTTGGCATGTGCCGCATCTGCTTCCGCGAGCTGGCGCTCTCGGGTCAGATCCCGGGTGTCACCAAGTCGAGCTGGTAGCCGGGAGCTTCGCTCCCAATCACCGCACCGGGGCGCCCACATCAGGGTAGGTCCGAGTGCACGGACCAGGCTGCAACCGGATTCACCGGTTGGACGCTGGTTCACGGAGGTTTCATGTCGGTCAGTGATCCTGTGGCGGACTTCCTCACCTGCATCCGCAACGCCATCGGCGCGAAACACCGCAAGGTGGACGTGCCTTCGTCGCGGATGAAGCAGGAACTCGCCAAAGTGCTGTTGCGCGAGCGCTTCATCAACAACTTCAAGGTCATCGAGGCCGCGGGTCAGGGCACGCTGCGGGTGTACCTCAAGTACGCGCCCGACGAGCAGTGCGTGATCACAGGTGTGAAGCGCGTCAGCAAGCCGGGCCGGCGCGTGTACGTGCCGAAGACCCGCATCCCGCGCGTGATGGGTGGCCTCGGCTGCTCAGTCGTGTCGACGTCGCGCGGCCTCATGACCGACCGCGAGGCCAAGGAAGCCGGCCTCGGCGGCGAACTCGTCTGTCAGGTCTGGTAAGGGAGGGCATCGAAATGTCGCGAGTCGGCAAGAAGCCCGTTCCCATCCCGGCCGGAGTCACGGTCACGGTGGCTGAGGGTGTCGTGAATGTGAAGGGCGCGAAGGCGGAACTGAAGCACGTGGTGCTCACCGGTACGACGGTGGTCATCGAGGGCGGTGAGGTTCGAGTCAGCGCGGAGCGCATCACGCGCAATCCGATGTTCGGCACGATGCGCGCGCAGATCGCGAACATGGTGACCGGCGTGACCACGGGCTTCAGCAAGACGCTCGAGATCGTCGGCACCGGGTACCGTGCGAACTTGGACGGCAAGAAGCTCGTGCTCCAGCTGGGCTTCTCGCATCCCGTCGAGTTCATGCCGCCGGAAGGCATCCATATCAAGGTCGAGAGCCCGACGCGCCTGACGATCAGTGGCGCGGACAAGGCGCTGGTGGGTCAAGTCGCGGCGGATATCCGCGGCTTCCGTCCGCCGGAGCCGTACAAGGGCAAGGGCGTCAAGTACGAAGGCGAGTACATCCGCCGTAAGGCCGGAAAGGCTGCGGGGTCCGCGTAATGGCGAGTGGTCAGCACAACAAGTACGAGCGGCGGCAGATTCGCCGCTACCGGATCCGGAACCGCGTCACGGGCTCGACGAACCGTCCCCGCCTGAGCGTGTTCCGCAGTTCGGCGCACATCTATGCCCAGATCATCGACGACCTCAGCGGCGTCACGCTGGCGCACGCCTCGAGCCGCGACGACGTGAAGTCACTCGTCGACGGCAAGGGCAAGGTCGGCACGAGTACGGCCGTCGGCAAGCTCCTCGCGCAGCGCGCGAAGGAGAAGGGCATCACCGCCGTGGCGTTCGATCGTGGCGGCTACCTCTACCACGGGCGCGTCAAAGCGCTCGCCGACGGCGCTCGCGCCGGCGGTCTTAACTTCTAGGAGGCGGCGCGCATGGCAGGACCCCAGCGGGAGCGGCGTGGGCCGCGAGATTCGGATCAGGCCAAGAGCGAGTTCCAGGAGCGCGTGATCGTGGTGAATCGCTGCGCCAAGGTGGTCAAGGGCGGCCGGCGGTTCTCGTTCAATGCGATCGTGGCACTCGGCGACCAGAAGGGTCGCGTCGGTGTCGGCCTCGGCAAGGCCAATGAAGTGGCCGACGCCATCCGCAAGGCGGGCGAGGCCGCGAAGAAGAACATGTTCCAGGTGCCGGTGACGAAGGGCGGGTCCATTCCGCACTTGATCGTCGGTCACTTCGGGGCGGGCGAGGTGCTGCTCAAGCCGGCGGCCCCGGGTACCGGTGTCATTGCTGGTGCCGGCGTGCGCGCCGTGCTCGAGGTCGCGGGCGTGCAGAATGTGCTCACCAAGTGCCTCGGCACGCGAAATCCGCACAATATGGTGAAGGCTACGATCGACGGCCTGCGCCGCTTGCGCCGCCCGTCCGACGTGGCGGCGATGCGCGGCCGCACCGTGGAGGAGCTGTTCGGGAAGCGAGTGAGCCATGGCACGTAAGCTCAAGATCACCCAGATCAAGAGCGCTGGCGGCCACCCGGCCGACCAGCGCGCCACCGTGCGTGCGCTGGGTATCCGCCGCATGCAACAGACCGTCGTGCATACGGACACGCCTCAGATCCGCGGGATGGTCTTCAAGGTGCGCCACTTGGTGACGGTGCAGGAGAACTGACTTCATGAGACTCGGAAATATCCGTCCCGCCGCCGGCGCGACGAAGGACACGAAGCGTCTGGGTAAGGGCGCGGCCAGTGGGCAGGGTGGTACGGCTGGCAAGGGCCACAAGGGCAAGAAGGCCCGTTCGGGAGGCGGTATCCCGGTGTGGTTCGAAGGCGGCCAGATGCCGATCCAGCGGCGCCTGCCCAAGCGTGGCTTCACCAACCCGACGCGTGTGGAATACCAGGTCGTGAACGTGGGCAGGCTCGCCACCGCCACGGCGGGGACCACCATCGATGCCGCATGGCTCCGCGAACAGCGGCTCGTGCGCCGCAATGGTCCCATCAAGCTGCTCGCGGGCGGCGAACTCAAGATTGCGCTCACCGTGAAGGTGGACGCGGCCAGCGAGACCGCACGCCAGGCCGTCGAGGCGGCAGGCGGCAAGGTCGAAACCCCGAACCCGAAGGCCTGACCGGACCATGATCGAGAAGCTCCGCACCATCTTTCAGGTCCCTGAACTGCGACGGCGGATCATCTTCACGCTGTCGCTGTTCGTGGTGTATCGGCTGGGTGAACACATGCCATCGCCCGGCGTCAATGCCGCGGCGCTGGCGGGTGCGTTCCAGAGCCAGGCGAACACGCTGTTCGGCCTGTACGACATGTTCGTCGGCGGCGCGTTCTCCCAGGCCACGGTGTTCGCGCTCGGCATCATGCCGTACATCTCTGCGTCCATCATCTTGCAGTTGCTCGGTGCTGTGGTGCCGTACTTCGAGAAGCTGCGCAAGGAGGGCGAGGAGGGGCAGAAGAAGATCACGCAATGGACTCGATACGGTACGGTGCTGATCGCCGTCGTCCAGTCCTTCGGCTACAGCATCTTCCTGGTGAACCTCGGCGCCTCACAGGGAGTGACCGTGGTGCCGGACCCCGGCGTCGCGTTCTACTTCTCGACCATCGTGACGCAGACGGCCGGCACCATCCTGGTGATGTGGCTGGGTGAGAAGATCACCGAGTTCGGCATCGGCAACGGCATCTCGCTGATCATCTTCGTGAACATCCTGGGCGGTGTGCCGAACCGCGTCCTGCAGGCCATCGACAGTTTCCGGGCCGGCAACCTGGGCCTGCTGCAGTCGCTCGTGGTGCTCGCGCTGATGGTCGTGGTGATCGCGGCGGTGATCGTGATGACCCAGGCCACGCGCAAGATCCCGGTGCAGTATGCCAAGCGCATGGTGGGTCGCAAGATGTACGGCGGGCAGAGCACGCATATTCCGCTGCGGGTGAACACGGCGGGCGTGATTCCGATCATCTTCGCCTCCAGCATCATGATCCTGCCGGCCAGCGTGATGCAGTACGTTCCGGCAGACTCGCCGTTCCGCGTGTTGGAGAACATCTTCAACCCGTCAGGGTGGTTCTATAACTCCCTGTACGCCATGATCATCGTGTTCTTCACCTACTTCTACACCGCGGTCGTGCTGAACCCGAACGACCTCGCGGAGAACATGCGCAAGTACGGCGGTTTCATCCCGGGCATCCGGCCGGGCCGCCACACCGCGCAGTACATCGATCGCGTGCTGTCCCGCATCACGCTTCCTGGCGCGTGCTTCCTCGCGGCCGTGGCGGTGCTGCCGGACGTGATCATCGCGATGTTCAACGTCCCGGCGGTCGGGTTCGGCGGGACCAGTGTGCTGATCGTGGTCGGCGTCGCGCTCGACACACTGCAGCAGATCGAGTCGCACCTGCTCATGCGGCACTATGAGGGATTCGTAAAGCGTGGCCGGATTCGCGGCCGCTCGCGGATGTGAACATGCAGTTGGTGCTTCTCGGCCCGCCTGGCGTGGGCAAGGGCACCCAAGGGCGCCGTCTCGCAAGGGATCGCGGGTGGGCCCTGGTCTCGACCGGTGACATGCTGCGCGACGCGATCGCGAAGCAGACGCCGCTCGGGACTGCAGCGAAGAAGTTGATGGACAAGGGGTTGCTGGTTCCCGATGACGTCATGATCGGGTTGGTGCGTGAGCGCACGCTCGACTGCGATGCCCAAGAGGGCTTCGTGCTCGACGGGTTCCCGCGGACCGTTCCGCAGGCCGACGCGCTCGACGCGATCCTGCGCGAACGCAGCCGTCCCTTGAACAAGGTTGTGGCGCTGACGGCGCCGGACGAGGAACTCGTCCGCCGCTTGAGCGCCAGATGGGAATGCCCGGCGTGCCGGCGCGTCTACAATGCGCTCAGCGCCGCGTCGAAGGACGGACGTCATTGCGACGACCATCCTGCGACGGAGCTCATCCAGCGAGTCGACGACACCGTCGAGACGGTGCGGAGGCGGCTGGAGGTGTACCAGGCGCAGACGGCCCCGCTCGTGGACTACTACCGCGTGCAGGGACGGCTGGTCGAAGTGGACGGGACCGGACCGCTGGATTCGGTGCATGGCGCGCTCGTCGCGGCCGTGGACCGCTGACGGGATGGCTCTCGTCGAGCAGGACAGGATCGAAGGGGTCCGGGCGGCGGCGCAGGTCGTCGCACGGGTGTTTCACATGCTGGGCCGGGCCGTTCGCCCGGGCATCACGACCGCCGAGCTGGACCGCATCGCAGAGCAGGTGATCCGCGATGCCGGGGCCCGTCCGGCGTTCAAAGGTTACCGTGGCTTCCCCGCCTCGATCTGTTCATCAGTGAACGAAGAAGTGGTCCACGGAATCCCGGGACCGAGGGCGCTCGCAGAGGGCGACATCATCGGGATCGACGTGGGCGCGGAGTTGCACGGTTGGTACGGCGACGCGGCCCGGACCTTCGCGGTCGGAGCGGTGTCGGACGAGGCCAGCCGCCTCATGCGGGTGACGCAGGAGGCCCTCGACAGGGGCATCCAGCAGGCCCGCGCGGGGAACCGGGTGGGAGACATCTCGCACGCGGTGCAGTCCTACGTGGAGCAGCACGGCTTCTCGGTCGTGCGCGATCTCGTCGGGCACGGCATCGGGCGCAAGATGCACGAAGAACCGGCCGTCCCGAACTTCGGGGAGCCGGGAAGGGGGCCTACGCTCCACGCCGGTCAGGTGCTGGCGATCGAGCCGATGGTCAACACCGGCGGGTACGCGGTGACGACGCGTTCCGACGGTTGGACGGTGGCGACGAAGGACGGCGGCTGGTCGGCGCACTTCGAACACACCGTCGCGGTGGGTCCGAATGGCCCCGAGATCCTCTCGGTGCTGCCGGACGAGCAGTAGAAAGGACGAGATTGCCGAAAGAAGAGGGCATCCAGGTCGAAGGCACCGTGGTCGAGGCGCTCCCGAACGCGACGTTCCGCGTGGAGCTCGAGAACGGCCATCGGTTGCTCGCTCACATCTCGGGCAAGATGCGGATGCACTTCATCAAGATCCTGCCGGGGGACAAAGTCACGGTCGAGATGTCACCGTATGACCTGTCGCGCGGACGGATCACGTACCGTTACAAGTAGTCGAGTCGCGGCGGAAGGGA
Source organism: uncultured bacterium (assembly GCA_964483945.1). Classification (GTDB taxonomy): domain Bacteria; phylum Eisenbacteria; class RBG-16-71-46; order RBG-16-71-46; family RBG-16-71-46; genus JAIOPA01. Next base: position 288 of record CAZADU010000441.1, on the reverse strand, counting down.
GAAGCGGTCATGAAGGTTCGTGCGTCCGTGAAGAAGATCTGCGAGCACTGCAAGGTAGTGCGTCGCAAGGGCGTGATTCGTGTGATCTGCAGCCGCAACCCGCGGCACAAGCAGCGTCAGGGCTGAGAGGAGAAGAACGTTGGCACGCATCGCAGGCATTGATCTCCCGATGGAAAAGCGCATCGAAGTCGCGCTGACCTACATCTTCGGCATCGGCCCCACCACGGCGAAGCGCCTGCTCGAGAAGGCTGCCGTGAACCCGAATACGCGGGTGAAGGCGCTGAGCGA
>CAZADU010000440.1:0-4437 GCA_964483945.1 uncultured bacterium | reverse complement strand
GGTACCGTTCCACAGCACGCGGCCCGCACTGGGGGACGCCACGGTGGCCAGAATGCGCATGAGCGTGGACTTGCCAGCGCCGTTCGGTCCCAACAGCCCGGTCACCCCGGGGGTGAGCGTGAGCGTGAACTCCGAAAGCGCCCAGCCGCGGCCGGGGTAACGTTTGCCGAGCGATTCCAGCACGAGTTGCATGGGAGCCTCCGGGAACGAACGGCGAATGGGGTGCATGGGGCGCCGCGTGCCGAGGTGGCTGCTACGTGGCGTGCGGCCCGGGAGTTGCCGCCGAGGCCGAAACGCTCGTCAGTCGTCCGCGCCGGGCGGCGGGGTGAGCAGCCACTCGAGGTCGGTCTTCGACAGCGAGCGCGCAAAGCTCTCCTCGCCCAGCAGGTCCTTCGCCAGCGCGCTCTTGCGCTGCTGCAGCTCCCAGATGCGCTCTTCCACCGTGCCCTCGGTGAGCAGCCGGTAGGCGATCACCGTGCGCGTCTGGCCCAAGCGGTGCGTGCGGTCGATCGCCTGTGCCTCGATCGCCGGGTTCCACCACGGATCGAACAGGATCACGTAGCTCGCGGCGGTGAGGTTCAAGCCCAGTCCGCCCGCGCGCAGCGACAACAGGAACACGCACGGCTTCGGATCCTCGGTGAACGCGGTCACCACGCGCTCGCGCTTGGTTGTCTGCCCCGTGAGCATGTGGTAGGGCACGCCACGCCGCTCGAACTCGATCTCGATCAGTTTGAGGCACTCCACGAACTGCGAGAACAGCAGCACCTTGTGGCCTTCCTCGAGCAGCGGCTCGAGCAGTTCGAACAATTGGTCGAATTTGCCTGAGCCCAGGCCGTCGCGGCCGCCGGCGAGCGTGGGGTGACAGCAGATCTGCCGCAGACGCGTGAGCGTGGCCAGCACCGGCATGCGGTTGCGATCGAGCCCCTGCGGGTCCGAGAGCAACGTGCCGAGGAACGCGCGCGCCCGGCCCAGCTCCGACAGGTAGAAGCGGCGCTGCCCCGCGGTGAGCACGCAGTCCACGCGCTCTTCCACGCGCGCAGGCAACTCCTGTGCGACCTGACCTTTAAGCCGGCGCAACAACAGCGGGCGCAGGCGCGCCGACAGCAGGCGGCGGCGGTGCGGCGGCGAGTCGGGCTGGTCGAAGCGCGCCGAGAACGACGCGCGCGTGCCGAGGAATCCCGGCTGTACGAACGATGCGATGCTCCACAGGTCGAGTGCGCGGTTCTCGAGCGGTGTGCCCGTGAGCGCGGCGCGGTGCTTGGCGCGCAGCTCGTGCGCGGCCCGCGTCACCGCGGCCGAGGGATTCTTGATCTGTTGCGCCTCGTCCAGGATCGCGGCCCGCAGCGGTGTCGCGCGCCAGAAGTCGACGTCCTGTCGCAGCAGCGCGTAGTTGGTGATGATGAGGTCGTGGTTGTTCACCTCGGCACGCCGGCCGATGCGCTCGCGGCCGCTCTCGAGCACCAACACACGCAGCCCCGGCGTGAATCGCTCCGCCTCGCGCGCCCAGTGGTGCATGACCGAAGCCGGGCACACCACCAGCGACGGACCCTCGCCCCCGCCGGTATCGATCAGGTGCGTGATCCACGCCAGCGCCTGCACTGTTTTGCCCAGGCCCATGTCGTCGGCCAGCACCGCACCGAGCCCGATGGACGACGTCCACGCGAGGAAGTCGAGTCCCTCCTGCTGGTACGGGCGTAGCTCGGCCTTGAGCCCCGCGGGCACCGGCACCGGCGGCAGCCCCGAGAACGCGGCGAGCCGGTCGCGCAGCGCGCGCACCGCCTCGAGGTCGGCCGCCGACGCACCGAACGCCTCGAGCGAATCGAGGCTCTTGGGGTCGGCCTGCGCCAGCTGCCAGAGCGGCACGCGCACCTCGCCAGCACCCGGCTCGAGCCCGAGGTCGGCGAGCTGGCGCGAGACGTCGTCGAACGCGTCCACGTCGGCTCGCCGCACCCAGCCCGACGACAGTTTCACGAACGGGTCACGGCTCGCGCGCAGGATCGTCAGGTCTTCATCTTTGAGCGACAGCCCCTCGGCCTGCCACTCCGCCGACACCGTGAACCAATCGAGGCCGGTGGAGCGCACGCGAACCTGCGGCACCGCGCGGCGCACCTTGAAGAGCCCGGCAGCCCCTTGGTCCGCGTACCAGCGCACGCCCTGCGGGCGTGCTTCCCACGCATCGGCGAGCGACTCCAGCACGTGCGGCGTGAGCCGCAGCCACCAGCCGCTCGGCGCGCCGAGCGGGACCGTGGGCGCGCGCTTCTTGCGGCTCGCGAAGTCGCCCTGCGGCAGTGTTTCCACCCACTCCACGATGGGGGCGACATGTTCGGGATCGGGCAGCTCGAACCACGCGCGCTCGGGTGTCGTGACGTCATCCGAATCCGCTGACTCGTCGACAGGCGATGGTTCCGTTCCGTCCGCGGCCGGCGACGGGATCTCTGCCGCGGCCGCCTCCGGCGCCTCCGCGACTTCGGGGACCACGTCTGCCAACGGCTCCGCCGCCGTCACAAGCGTCGCGTCCGTCGCGGCACCGTCCGCCACAGGCGAGAGCGTCTCGTCCACCGCCTCGAGCCCGCGGATCACCGTGTCGTCGGGTTCGAGCCGTTCCCAACCGAGCGCGGGCCGGTACTCGAACACCGCACCCTCGGGCGCGATCACTCCCGGCACCCACTGCGCGGAGCGCGACGAAGCGAACACGCGCACGCGCAGCCAGTCGTCGGTGGCCAGCTCGAACGAGCCGATCACGTCCACGTCGTGCACGCGCGTGAGGCGGCGCATGGCCGAGCGCACCACCGGGAACGAGCGCGCGAGCCGATCGAGCACCGCGCCGTCCTTGCGCTGGAGCGCCAGCCCGCCCTCCTGCAGCAGCTTCACGACCTCCTTGGGCGGCTCGTCCACGATGCGCACGAACTTCCCGCCCGCGAGCGCGACATGCGTGCGACCGCCGACCGTCAGTCCCAGCGGCGTGAGCAGCACCGCGTCGGCAAGCGCGCGCGTGACACCACCCGGCCATTCGAGCGCCAGTTCCAGGCGCGGCGCTTCGCCGCCCTCCTCGCACACCGGCACCACGCGCACTTCCTCGGTGTGCAGACTGGCGCGCGCGCCCGGTGTCACCCCGGCGCGGCTCGCGAGAGGCTGCGGCAGCTGCGCATCCCAGGTGAAGTGCGGCGACTCGGGCACGCGGTCCATGAGTGCTTGCATGCGCTCGCTGGTCAGCTCGATGCGCGTGCCTCCGGGCACCAGCGGCAATGCGAACTCGGGCGACGTGAGCGCGCGCAGCAGCCGCGCTTCGGGAGGTGCGAACAGCGTGGGGTGGCGCTTGAGTTCGCCCGCCAGCAAGTCGAGCTGCCGCCACGTGCGCGGCGCGTCGTCCAGACCCGGCGCGGTGATGCGCGCTTCGAGCGTGAGCAGCGCACCGAGCGGGCCCGGCTCCAGGTAGAGCACCGCGCGCAGCCGGCGTGGCTCGGGCGCATCGCGATCGGCCCAGTGCGCGAGGGCCTCCACCGCGTGGTCGTGCTTCGCGCGTGCGGCGCGGTCCTCGGGCGGTGCTTCGCGGCCCGCGGGCTCGCCCGCCAGCTCGGGCGGTGCGACGCGCGCCCAGCGCGCGTGGTTCCAGCGTCCGGCGCGGCGCGCGGCCGCCAGCAGCAGCACGCCCAGTGCGTAGGCGTGCTCGCAGTCGCGCCCGGCGGGGCACGAGCACAAGTTGGTCGCCCCGTCCTCGGTCCAGGCCCAGCGCGTCACATAGTGATGCCCGTCCTGCAGATTCGCGCGCACACCGCGCGAGTCTGCGCCCACCGCACTCACGCGCTCAGACTGCGACAGCTCGTGCCCGCGCCGGATGCACTCGGGAGGAATCCGCGACAACGCCTCCCACAGCACGTCGAGCGCGGTACGGGGAAGCCCGCGCGCGAGCAGGGGCAGGGTCGGGTCCATCTCCGCAGCATCGGGGGGAGGTGGCCGTTGGCGCAAGTGAGGGAAGCTGTGCACGCCGGGCCATGCGCTCGCGGGCTGCGAGCCGTGACGCACACAAGCGCACCGGGCTGCCGCGAACCGCACGCTTGCCGCTGGCGAAGGTCGAGCACCACCGCTAACGTCTACCGGACATCCGCACCAATCCCACCCGCGACGGAGGATGCCGTGCCCCAGGAGCTCTATCCCGTCCCGCCCGCGCTGAGCGCACGCGCGCACGTCCGCTCGATGGAGCAGTACGAGGCCATGTACCGGCGATCGATCGAGGAACCCTCGCCGTTTTGGGCCGAGCAGGCCGAGGCGCTCGATTGGTTCCATCCGTGGCACCAGGTTTTCGATGCCGACTATGAGGCGGTGGACTTCGCCTGGTTCCTTGGCGGACGACTGAACGCGTGCTTCAACTGCGTGGACCGTCATGTTGATCGCCACGGCGAGCGCACCGCCATCGTGTGGGCGGGCGACGAACCCGGC
>CAZADU010000439.1:0-11339 GCA_964483945.1 uncultured bacterium | reverse complement strand
TGCCAACTCGTCGATGCCTTCGGGCAGTGGTGCCACGGCCGAGAGCAGCGTGGCGGGATCCGCACCCACTGCGACCGCCACCTCGAGTGGCGCCCCGCGCTTTTCAGCCTTGTGGAAGTGGAACCCACCGCCCTTGCCGATCTGCCAGTGCATGCCGGTGGTCTTCTGATCATAGAGATGGATGCGGTAGATCCCGAGGTTGCGCTTGTGTGTCTCGGGATCCTCTGTAAAGACGAGCGGGAACGTGATGAACCGGCCGCCATCGCCGGGCCACAGTTGCAGCACGGGCAGGGAGTCCATGTCGGCGCCCAGGGACAGCTCCTGCGCGGGTCCGCGCGTGAGCCGTGCGGGACGCGAAGCCAGTACGCGGCCCGCATGGCGCCGGAGTCGCCACAGGTCGGAAATCGCCTTGGGCGGCAGCGCGTGAAAGATCTCCTCGATGTCAGCACCCACCGAGCGTGCCGTTCGTCCGATGGCCCACTCGATGCGCCGTGTGGCGGCCAGCACGTTGACCGCCAGCGGGAACCGGGCCCCGCGCACGTTCTCGAAGATGAGCAGCGGGCCTTGTGTCTTTGCTTCGCGGCACGCGATCTCGGTGACCTCGTAGCGCCAGTCCACCTCGCGCGTGATGCGCTTCACGTCGCCCTTGGCCTCGCAGGCGGCCACGAACTCGCCAAGCGTGCGAAAGCTCACCCGTTCTCCCGGCCGCGTGTGGGGCTCACTGCAACTCGCCCTCGCGCCAGCCTTCGCCGGCGGGCTCACCCAGCAGGTGCAGCAGCTTGTCGGAGAAGCCGTCCACGAGTTGCGCCAGGTCCTTCGGATTCCGGTACCAGGGCGGCGAGACGGGCATGATCACCGCGCCTTCGCGCGACAGCCGCAACATGTTCTCGAGTGCGATCCCCGACAGCGGTGTCTCGCGCACGCACACGACCAGCCGCATGCGCTCCTTCAAGGCCACGGCGGCGGCGCGCGTGATGAGCGTGTCGGCGATGCCGGTGGCGATCTTGGCGAGCGTGCTCACACTGCACGGCAGGATCACCATGGCGTCGTAACGGTTGCTGCCCGAGCTGAACGGCGCGGCGAGATCGTCGTCGCGGAACACTTTCTTCACGTGCGGTTCGAGGTCGGCGGGCTTCAAGCCCAGTTCGCTCGCGAGCACGTGGCGCGCCCAGTCCGACATCACCAGGTACTTCTCGCCGGGGCAGCGCTTCAAGAACGACACGCCGTAGGCGGCGCCACTCGCGCCGGTCATGGCAACCAGGTAGCGCGCCATGCTCAGAACCCGCCCGACGCCATGCGTGCGGCCAGCACGGTGGCGAGAACCAAGAAGCCCACGATCACGTTGGTCTTGAAGAACGCGAGGTTCACGTCCTCGGCCCAGTGCTGCTCGAGCCACAGCAATGCCACGGTGCCGGCGAACCCGGCCGCGGTGGCAGCGAACCAGATTGCGACCGGCGAGCCTGCTGATGTGGCGATGCGCCACGTGCCCCACGCCAGTGCGGCCATGGCTGCCAGGTGCAGCGCCCACGACACGCGTAGCGCTCGCGCACGGCCCAGCCACACGACCATGCTATGGATGCCATTCGCGCGGTCGCTCCCCTCGTCCAGCGTGGCGTAGATGATGTCGAAACCCGTCACCCAACAGAACGCGAACACGGAGATCGCGATCGCCGGGGCGCTGCCTTCGAGTGTGGGATGCGCCGCGGCGAAACCCGCGAGCGGTGCCAACGCCAGCGCCGTGCCCACGCCCGCATGGCACAGCGGCGTGAAGCGCTTGAGGTACGGATACACCGCGAACACGACAAACGGCACGACGGCCACCCGCAGGAACCAGGGACCGAGGGCTGCGCACGCCGCCATGTAGACCGCGACACTCACCAGCAGGAGCAAGGCCGCCTCGGTGAGCTTCATGCGCCCGGCGGGCAGCTCGCGCGTGCGCGTGCGCGGATTGCGCGCGTCATGCTCGCGGTCGATGACGCGGTTGAGCGTCATCGCGGCGGTGCGTGCTCCCACGGCGGCCACCGCGACCAGTGCCCAGCGTGTCGCCGACATGGACTGGCCGACGACGGCGAACACGCCCGCGAGGATCAGCGGCAGCGAGAAGAGCGTGTGCTCGAACCGCACGAACGAGGCGTACGTGCGCAGTCGGCTGGGGGCGGGGATGGCGGGGTCGGCAGTGGTCATGGGGGCGGTGCGCGGGACGGGGCCGGCGCGGGCGCGCGAGTCTAGCGGCCCCGCCCCGCACCGGCCAGCGGGTGCGATGGGGCGACGCGGGGGTTGCTGTCGTCACGTCTCCCGGCGGCTGCAGCCGAACCACACGAGCGCGGAAGGGCAGGAGGAAGGGTTGCCTGGTGCGCCCGTGCCCTTGATGACCGCGCCGACACGGTCGCGACGATAGGGCCGCCTCGCCCGTGTATCCTGCCCCGCTATGCGCAAGACCCTCGCCGGCGTCGCCTCGACCCGGGCGGAAGGGCGCTCGCGCGTGCGTTCGTGGTAATAAGGCGGTCGCCAGTGCGGAACTGAGTCGTACCCCCGACCCGGAACGCGCCCGCGCGATCCCCCACGAGCTCGTTCGCGCCGGTGCGGCCGAGCCCCCCCAAACGGGAGTCCCATTGATGCTCCATTCGCTCTACCTGTCCTTGCTGCTCGCGAGCACGCAGCCGGACACGATGGTCGTTCCGATGCCCGAGATCGTGGTGCAGAGCTCGCGCGTGCGCGAGTCCCTCCTGCGTACGCCGGCCGCGGTCAGCGTCGTGGACCGCGCGCGATTCGCGAACGGCCGGGCGATCGGCTTGGACGACGCGCTCGCCGGCGTGCCCGGTGTGCTCGTGCAGAGCCGCGGCGGCGCGCAGGACGTGCGCATCTCCATTCGCGGTTACGGCGCGCGCGGCAATGGGGACCGCTCGAACTCTGGGAGCATGCGTGGCATCCGCGTGCTCACCGACGGCATCCCTGTTTCCGAACCCGACGGCCGCACCAGCCTCGATTTGGTGAACATCGGCGCGACGGACCGTGTCGAGGTGTCGCGCAGCAACGTGTCGTCACTCTATGGCAATGCTTCGGGCGGCGTGGTGAACCTGCGCACGGACGTGGACTTCGACCGCCCCTATGCACGCCTCAGCGAGAGCGGTGGGGCGTTCGGCCTGCGCCGCGACCAGGTCTCGTTCGGGTTCACTGCCGGCCGAGGTCGCGGAGTGGTGACGGGCTCGAACACCTCGTTCGACGGCTGGCGTGACCACAGCGGCAGCCAGTCCGCGCAGGTGCAGGCGCGGCTGTCCGTGCCACTGGGCGAGCCGTCGCGTGACCGGTTGCTGGTGCTGGCCGACTTCGCCAACAACCTGATCCGGTTCCCGGGCGCGCTCACCCAGGCAGAATACGAGGCCGATCCCACGCAGGCCGCGCCGTCGTACGTGCAACGCGACGAGCGGCGGTACAACCGTGTGGGCCGCATCGCCGGAACGTTCGAACACGTCTTGAACGAGGCGCAGGACCTGTCGGTGAGCCTGTTCGCCGAGCCCAAGGCGCTGCAGCGCTCCGAGCGCAACCGCTACCGTGACTACACGCGCTACCACGTGGGCGGCCAGGGCGTGTGGAGCATGCGCCAGCGGCTGGCCCAAGGCGTGGCGGGCCGCACCGAAGCCGGGGTGGACGAGGCGCTTCAGGATGGCAGCGTTGTGTTCTGGAACCTGGCCCCGGGCGGCAGTCGCGGCACGACTCAGGTGGCCAATAAGCGCGAGGCCGCGAACAGCTTCGGCGCGTTCGCGCAACAAGCGGTGACGTGGAACGAACACTGGTCGCTGCAGGGCGGGCTCCGCTATGACCGGCTGCTGTACGTCTCGGAGGACTTCCTCGTTCCGCCGCTCAGCGACCGGAAGACGTTCGAACGTGTCACGCCCAAGGTGAGCGTGAGCTGGTTCAACGGCGCGCACATGGCGTTCGCGGCGCTGGGAGGTGGTGTCGAAGCACCCGCGTTCAACGAGATCGACCCGCCGCCGCCGTTCAACACGCAGACCTCGTTCAATCCGTTTCTCGAGCCCATGTACTCCACCACGTACGAGCTGGGCGCACGCGGATCGCTGGTCAACGGCTGGGGCCACTGGCGATACGACGCGGGGGTGTACTGGATCGACACCCAGAACGACATCGTGCCGTACAACTCGGGCGCCTACTTCTTCACAGCCGGCAGCTCGCGCCGCCGCGGCATCGAGGGCTCACTCGAATGCCGTCCCACGTCGCGACTGACGTTTCGCGGCTCGGGCACGCTGTCGAATAACGAGTACGTGGAATACCAGAACGACCTGGGCGATTTCGCGGGCAACGACATGCCGGGACTCCCGAGCTTGGCGTGGTCGGCTGCGGCCCGCATGGAACTGCCGCGCGGCTTCGGGGCCGAGCTCTCGACCGACGGCATGAACGGCTACTTCGCCGACGACGCGAACACCGCCGAGACGTTCGCGTACGGACTGCTGCACGCCTCGCTCGACTGGGTGCTGCGCGAGGGTCCGCGCTCGCTGCGCGCGTTCGTGTCCGGCCGCAACCTGCTCGACAAGGACCACATCGCGTCCGTGTTCATCAATCCGCTGAACGACCCGCCGCCGAACGGGCCGCTGCGCTACATCGAGCCCGGTCTGCCGCGGCAATTCTCGATGGGAATCACGATCCAGCTGTGATTCCATTACTGGACCAGGAAGGCGGGCGGCCCCGCGAGGGGCCGTCCGCTTCTTCCTGTCCCGTGGTGCAGGCGGTCAGCGCGCGCGGCGCATCGGGCAGTCGGCCCCCGATGAACGACCCCCTCCGCTGCCCGCGGCCGTCGCCTGCGTCCACGGTCCACTCGAGCCGGGTCCGATCTTGCGCGCTCGAACGCGCACGTGGAGCGGGGGCCCGGCCCCTGACGATTCGTTTGACCGCCGCTCGGCGGGGCTGGGTCCGCTCCCTCGGGTCGGCCCCCGATTGCGACCTTCGGGTTCCGCGTACCAGCCATTCGCCTTGCGGCAGGCGGAGCCTTTCAGCCCCGCTGCCATGCATCGCAACCTCGGGGCCAAGCGGGGCCTCGGCGCATTCGGTGCGTTCGCGCAAGGACTTAGGCGCGTGGGGCCGATAACGAGGCACTGGAGCGCGTCGCTCATCCGACGCGCGTGTGACCTGACCGACGCCGGAGGCTTCGGGGTAGGCACGGTGGCCCGGGTCCGGCCCGCAGTTGGGTAGCAATGAGGGCGTCCCCGCTCCCCCTACATTAATAATCTTGACGTGGTGCACGCTTGTGCAGTAAGGTCCCACATGTGCCAGGTTCGCGCTGCGGACCCCCCCGAGAAGGATCTCCTGATGCTCAACGAACGCGCCCGCGACATCCACAGCTTCATCCAGCGATATCGCCGAGAGCACGGCTCCGCCCCGACGATCCGCGAGATCGGGCGGCAGTTCGAGATCTCCTCCACCAACGGCGTTCGCTACTACCTGAACCTGCTCGAGAAGGCGGGGTACATCCGCCGTACGGGCGGGATCTCCCGGGGCATCGGGCCGTCGGAAGAGACCGCGACCGGTATCCCGGTGCTCGGACGCGTCGCCGCCGGCCAGCCGATCACCGCCGAAGAGAACTACGACGGCTCGCTCGAACTTCAAGAGATGTTCGGCCAGTCGGGGCAGCTGTTCGCCCTTCAGATTCACGGCGACAGCATGGTCGATGCCGGCATCGTCGAAGGCGATTACGTCATCGTCCAGAAGCAGGAGACGGCGCGCGCTGGCGAGATGGTGGTGGCGTCGCTCGATGACGAGGCGACGGTGAAGTACTACCAGCCTCGCAAGGGGACGGTGGAACTCGTGCCCGCCAACGAGAAGTATCAGCCCATCGTCGTGGACGGCTCCGTCGAATTCCGCATCCTTGGATTGGTCCGCGGAGTGATCCGCACGGTCGGTCGCAGCTAGTCATCCCCGGCGGGAGTGGTGAGCCCACTCCCGCCCTTCGTTTGTTGGCTTGGTGCACATTTGTTCACCGCAGTCCCCGCAGGAGGTCACACCGTGGAAACGAACTTCGCTCCGCCCGTGCGGCAGGCCCTGAAGCAGAGCTGGGAACCGCTCTACCGCAGCCAGCTCCACTATCTCGTCACGTGGAGTACGCGGGGGCGGCGTCCGGTGCTGAAGGATCGCCATATCGAGGCGATCCAGTCGCTCGTTCGTAGCGCCTGTGAGGACCGCGGTATCGGCCTGGTCGAAGTCCTGGCCGGGCATGACCGCGTCCACGTGCTGTTCGGCCTCAAGCCCGCGCAGAGCGTGGCGAGTGCGGTGCGCGAGCTGAAGGGCCGCACGAGTGTCGCACTCATGCAGGACCACCCCGAGCTGCGCGTGTGGTTGCGCGGCAATCTCGTGTGGGACGAGCGCTACGCTGTCGAGACGGTGAGCCCGCTGCGCGTGGACCGCGTTCGCGAACGACTCGAGAACACGCATCGCGCGCTTCAGGAGCACCTGCTGCCCGAGGGCTGGGCCGCGGCCAGTTGATTCTTCCTCTCCCTGCCGCGGCGCACATCTCGCGCCACTTCCTCGTCGCCGCGGTCGGGGGGATGGAGGTCTCGCTGGTTGGCGATCACCCGCGCTCGACGCTCGCTTCGGCGGCTTCGGGATGCCCGCGCGTGGCCAACACCGCTGCCACGATGACGGCACCCGCGCCAAGCAGTTGTGGAGCGCGTAGCGTTTCGCCCAGGAACAGGGCCGCTGCCACGATGGCCACGACAGGCTCGCTCGTCGCGATGACCCCGGCCTCCGCGGCCGGCAGCCGTCGGAGCCCCGCGTAGAAGCAGCGGAAGGGGACGAGTGTCGAGAACACGCCGAGCAGCACGAAGCGCCACCACAGGTCCGCCGAGTACGAGGCCGCGAGGATCCGCCACGGTGGCGTCACCACCGCCCAGAACGTCGCCGCGATCGCGAACGTGTAGACCAACACAGTCTCGGGTGCGTAGCGCGCGAGTCCGCGCTTGGAGTACATCACGTAGAAGGCGAAGATCACCGACGACGACAGGCCCACCGCCCAATCCAGCGGGCTCGCCTGCAGCGCGCGAGCGTCCACTCCGTTCACGAGGAGCGCCGTCCCGCCGAGGGCGAGCACCACGGAAACCGCCGTTTCTCGAGTCGGCGGCTTCCCACGCAGCCACTCCCACAGCACGATGAGTGCGGGGGCCAGGTACTGGAGCAGGATCGCCAGACCCACACCGAGCCGGGCGATGGCGTAGTAGTAAGTCCCCTGCACGGCGGCCACGCCGGCCAGACCGAGGACGAAGAAGTAGCCGATGTCGCGCCGCTCCACTCGCAGGGCGCCGCGGTCGCGGAACGCGAGCCACACGAGCAGCAACCCCGTCGCGACGACCAGACGCAACTCGACGACGGTGAGCGCCGGAACCCCATGGTCGCGAAATATCGAGCGCGCGAGTGTGGCGGTCGTTCCCCAGAAGACCGCGGCGAGGAACACGAGCCAGCGGCCGAGCGCTCGCTGGTCACCCGTTGCGGCACTTCGTGCCGTCATGGTCGCCGACCCGGATGCGTGTCGCTCTGCATCGCCGGGCTTGTCGGCATCGCTCATCCTCGCTTGGAACTATTTGCGCGACTGTGCACTACGGAACTTCGAATGCTGTTCTAGCGCCGCCGCTCTAGCGCGAGCGGCTGAGCCCGCCCATCTCCACGACCTCGCTTCCCGTCTCGAGCATCGTGCAGCGCCCGCTGAAATGGACGCCTTGCTCCATGGCCACCGTCATCGCGGCCAGATCGCCCTCGATGCGAGAGCCGGCCTTCAGCTCGATCGACCCCAGTGCACGGATGTTCCCATGAACGCGGCCCATGACAACGGCGTCCTTTACTTCGACATCGGCTCGCATGATGCCGTGCTCGCCGATCTCGAGCCGGTCGCAGTTTAGGATGTCGCCCTCGAACTCCCCGTCGATTCGAAGCGTGCCGGAGACCATGAGCGTGCCGCGGAATGTCGAATCGACGCCGATCATGGTGTTCGCGATCGGCGGCGCCTCTTGTTGTGGCTGCTGATGACGGAACTTGAGCACACGAACCTCCCTGTCGCGGCTAGAGCACACCCCAAGCCTCGAGCAAGCGCTCGAGGTCTTCCTGGCTGTAGAATTCGAACTCGACCTTGCCGCCCTTGCGTCCGGACGCGATCGCCACATGGGTCGCGAATCGCTGCTGGAGCTTCGTTTCCCACTCGGCAAGCCCGTTGAGCCGGGTTGCGCGCGGCCGTGATGTGGCCACGCGCTGCTTGCGCCGGATGAACGACTCGGTGCGGCGCACCGAGAATCCCTTGCTGGCAACATAACGCGCCGCGGCGAGTTGGTCGCCTCGATTCTCGAGACCCAGTACGGCACGGGCGTGCCCTGCGGACAATGTTCCACGTGAAACCATGTCCATCACCTCCGAAGGCAGCGCTAATAGCCTCAGGGAGTTGGAGATGGTCGCGCGCTGCTTGCCAACGCGTTCCGAGAGCTGGTCGTGCGTGAGGCCGACTTTGTCGATGAGCGCCTGGTAGGCCTTGGCCTCGTCGATGGGGTTCAGGTCCTCGCGCTGGATGTTCTCGATGAGCGCCAGTTCCAGCATGGCGCGGTCATCGAACTCCTTGACGATCACCGGGACCTTGGCGAGCCCCACCAACTGCGAGGCACGCAGGCGTCGCTCGCCGGCGACAAGCTGGTACTCACCGGGGCCCGAGCGGCGCACAAGCAGAGGCTGTATGACACCGCTCGCCTTGATCGAGGCCGCCAGCTCGCGCAGCGTGACCTCGTCGAAGCGTGTTCGTGGCTGGAACGGGTTGGGGCCGATGGCGTCCACCGACAACTCAGTCACACCAGCCTGCAAGCTCCTCGGCAACCCCTCCGTCGCCACGCTGGCCGTATCGCTCGAGATGAGCGCCTCGAGCCCGCGTCCGAGCACTTTCCTAGTCATGTCCCAGCACCTCCTTTGCCAGCTCACGGTAGCTTTCCGCCCCGGAACTGTGCGGATCATAGAGCACGATGGGTTTCCCAAAAGAGGGGGCCTCACTCAGGCGGACGTTGCGCGGGATAACTGTCTTGTAGACCCTGTCCGCAAAGAACTTACGAGCTTCCTCCGCGACTTGTCGAGACAGGCTGAGCCGGGCGTCGTACATGGTGAGCAGCACCCCCTCGATGCGCAGCGAAGGGTTCAGGTGGTCCTGGACCAGCCGGATAGCCGTGATGAGCTGGGTGAGCCCCTCGAGCGCCAGGTATTCGCACTGAAGCGGGATAATCACCGAGTCGGAGGCCGTCAGCGAGTTCACCGTGAGCAGCCCGAGCGATGGAGGGCTGTCCACAAGGACAAAATCGTACTCGTCGCGGACCTTCGCGAGGCAGGTCTTCAAGCGCGTCTCGCGTGCCATCATGCCCACCAACTCAACCTCGGCGCCAGACAACCGCTGCCCGGTGGGAAGCACATCCAGCGCAGCCAGCGCCGTGGGCAGGATGGCGTCCTTCATCTCGGCCTGCCCGATCAGCACCTCGTACGTCCCAAGGCGCTGGTCATTGCCATTGATGCCAAGACCGCTCGTGGCGTTGCCCTGGGGGTCGATGTCCACCAGCAGCACGCGATGGCTCTCCTGCGCGAGGCAGGCGCCAAGGTTGATCGCGGTGGTGGTCTTGCCGACGCCGCCCTTCTGGCTGGCGATGGAGATGACGCGTCCCATTCCCTTGGCTCGTCCGGCCCCGGGGAGGGACCGCTCCGTGGAAACCGGCGACTCGGGCGCCGGGTCAGGTGGGTGCGACCGGCAGGAGGGCAGGGCCGGTGGCGAAGACTGCGCGCGGAAAATAACAACTCCGAGCAGTGGCGACAAGCCGAATGTTCCACGTGGAACACCCACTCATCTTGTCTTGTTACTTCATGATTTTCTTTGAAATACGGCTATTACGTTCGGGCCGTCACCGATCGGCAGGAGATCCGGTTCATCCCACGACTCTCGCCACTCGTCACCCGCCAGTCGCAGCTCCTCCTGGAGACCGCTTCCCTTCCAGAGGAACGCATGCCCGCCGGGCCGCACGATGCGGGCGGCCATCTCGAGCGTGGGCGCGAGCTTCATGGTGGCGCGCGACGTGAACCCATCGCAGGCCAGTGACTCGGCATCCTCTTCCACGAGGACTTCGAGCCGGGCCGTGACCACCTTGACCCCGGCGATCGCCAGCTCCTGGACCGCCCGGCGCAGGAAGAGTGTCTTGTTCCGGCGCGACTCCACCAGCGTCCAGTGCTCACCGACACCGACCAGCGCCAGGGGCAATGCGGGAAACCCGCCGCCTGATCCAAAATCAACCAATCTCTTGCAGCCCTTCTCATTGATGAGCTTTACTCCGGCCAGAGATTCCGCAATATGACGCTCAACCAGACGGGTCTCGTCGTCGTGTGAGACCAGGTTGGAGATCCCCTGATTCCACTTGAGCAGCTCGACCGCGAAGCTCCTGAGGCGCGCGATAGCCACTTCCTGATCGCTCTGCCCACCCAGGAGGAGCGGTCGGAGATTGACCCAGGGCATGCGCGCGATCAGCCGCTCGGGATTGATCACGCCGCTGCGATCCGTGCGGCGCTGCGTGCGAGGCGCTATGGGCGCGGCCCTCGACCCGCGACGGCGGCGGTCGCCCGAAAGACCTGCGCGGCGCGCACCCTCCGCGGCGGCTGGACTGGCGTAGCCAGGACTATTCGCGGACCGGCGGCCAGAGCGGGCCGGACCCGCGCGTCGAGCACCTGGACCCGCGGCCCGGCCGGCGTGGCCCGAACCACCCGTGGTCCTTCGGCCCTCGCTCGCCGGACCCACACGTCGTGCTCCCGCGCCCTCGGCCCGGCCCGCGTAACCCGAACCACCTGCAGACCGGCGGCCCTCGCTGGTCGATTCGGCGCGGCGCGCACCCGCGCCAGCGGCCCGGCCTGCGTTGCCCGAACCACCCGTAGACCGGCGGCCCTCGCTGGTCGGACCGGCGCGGCGCGCACCCGGGCCGGCGGCCCGGCTGCCGGGACCCGAACGACGCGCACTCCCGCCACTCGGCCGACTGGCCGAACCCGGACGCCCACCTGGGCCGCGGCCCTTGCTGCGATTCTGTGCGCTCATGAGTCGTGCACCATAACCGACTTCACTCCGCGTCACACGCGACGGCCCAGCAGATGTCCGCGCCCAGAGATCCGAAAGCGAAGCTCGATGAAGGCGCCGCGCGACAATACTCACCGAGCGCCGGGTGCGAGGGGGGCTGCGAACGTGACGAGTCGCAAGCAGGACCGAGCCAGGGATGGTGAGGGCCGTCGCGAGCGTCAGCGACAGGCGGGCCAGGAGGGCCCGCCGGAGCGTTCGTCGCGTTCGCAGC
>CAZADU010000438.1:0-3188 GCA_964483945.1 uncultured bacterium | reverse complement strand
ACGCCGACCCGCACACCGACGAGGCGGCACAGGTCGCCCTCGTGCACAACGGGATCATCGAGAACTTCTCCACGCTCAAGAGCGCACTCGCGTCCGAAGGTCACGTGTTCACGACCGATACCGACACCGAGGTGCTCGCGCATTTGATCGAGAAGTACTTGAAGCGCGGCCTCAAGCTGGAGCGCGCCGTGGGCGCAGCGCTGCGCGACGTGGACGGCACCTACGGCATCGCCGTGATGTGCGCGTCCGAGCCGGGCGTGCTGGTCGGCGCGCGCAAGGGCAGTCCGATGGTGCTGGGCATCGCCGACGGCGAGTACTACCTGGCCTCCGACGTCGCGGCCATCGTCGAGCACACCCGTCAGGTCATCTACCTCGACGATGGCGAGATGGCCGTGCTGTCGCCGGACGGCTTCCACACCGCCACGATCTCGCACACGCCGGTGGAGAAGGAAGTGCACGACGTCGACTGGGACCTGTCCCAGATCGAGAAGGGTGGCTACGAGCACTTCATGCTCAAGGAGATCATGGAGCAGCCCGACGCGGTGCGGAACGCGATGCGCGGGCGCCTGCTCTTGGACGAAGGCTTGGCCCGGCTCGGCGGCCTGAACCTGACGCCTGACCAACTGCGCGAGGTGCGCCGCATCATCATCCTGGGCTGCGGCACTTCGTGGCACGCGGGGCTCATCGGCGAGTACATGCTCGAGGAGTTCGCGCGCATCCCCGTCGAGGTGGAGTACGCCTCGGAGTTCCGCTACAGGAACCCCATTCTCGACGAGGGTACGCTGGTGCTGGTCATCTCGCAGTCCGGCGAGACGATCGACACGCTCGCCGCCATGCGCGAGGCACGCCATCGCGGTGCCAAGGTGCTGGGCATCGTGAACGTGGTGGGATCCACCATCGCGCGCGAGTCCGACGGTGGCGTGTACATTCATGCCGGCCCCGAGATTGGCGTGGCGTCCACCAAGGCGTTCACGAGCCAGGTCACGGTGCTTGCACTGCTCACGCTGCTGCTCGGGCGCCTGCGCGGGCTGTCGCGCGACTACGGCATCGAGATCGCCCACGAGCTGACCGCACTGCCGGGCAAGATCGAACGCGCGTTGCAGGGCCAGGAAGCGGTGCGCCGCATCGCCGAGCAGTACGGTCAGAGCGACAACTTCATCTACCTCGGCCGCGGTTTCCACTTCCCGGTGGCACTCGAGGGCGCGCTCAAGCTCAAGGAGATCTCGTACATCCACGCCGAGGGCTACCCCGCGGCCGAGATGAAGCACGGGCCCATCGCGTTGATCGACGAACACATGCCGGTGGTGTTCATCTGCACGCGTGACTCGGCGTACCAGAAGGTCATGAGCAACATGATGGAGGTGCGCGCGCGCAAGGGCCGCATCATCGCCATCGCCACCGAAGGCGACACCGAGGTGCAGTCGCGCGCCGACCACGTGCTGTACGTTCCCGCGACGATCCCGATGCTGCAGCCCATCCTGTCGGTGATCCCGCTTCAGCTGCTCGCCTACGATATCGCCGTGGCGCGCGGCTGCGACGTGGACCAGCCGCGCAACCTGGCCAAGAGCGTCACCGTCGAGTGACGCGGGAGGAACCCGTGAAGAGCGCGCTGCACGTCGAGGACGCCCCGAAGGCGATTGGCCCGTATGTCCAGGCGCAGGTGGTTCGCCTGCACGGCGGCCAGAAGCTGGTGTTCACGTCGGGGCAGGTCGGGCTGGACCCGGCCACCGGCGAGCTGGTGCCCGGCGGTGTGCGTGAGCAGGTCACGCGCGTGCTGGCGAACCTGACCGCGGTGCTGCGAGGCGCCGGGCTGACGCTGGGTGACGTGACGAAGACCACCGTGTACCTCGCCGACATGGCCGACTTCGCGGCCATGAACGAGGTCTACGGCGCCGCTTTCGGGGCCTCGCCGCCCGCGCGTACGACCATCGCCGCCGCGGGTCTGCCGAAGGGCGCGCGCGTCGAGATCGAGTGCATCGCGCTGGGGCGGGACCTCTGAGCCCGACCTCACGCCCTCGCCCGACGTCTGTACGAGCGTCATGACCGAACGCCGCCGCATCGAGGTGCAGCTCACCGCGCAGGTCGCCTGCTCGGGTTGAGCGGCCAAGCTGGGTCCGGCGGACCTGCGTCAAGTGCTCGAACGGCTGCACATGCCCCCGCGCGATCCGCGCGTGCTCGTCGATGCGTCCACGCTCGACGATGCGGGCGTGTTCGCGCTCGGGCGTAGCGAAGCTTTGATTCAAACAATCGACTTCTTCACGCCGATTGTGGACGACCCCTATGACTTCGGCCGAATCGCCGCGGCGAACTCGCTGTCGGCCGTGTACGCCATGGGCGGCCGTCCGATCACCGCGCTGGCGTTGCTGTGTGCGCCGGAGCGCGGGCTGCCCGCCGAGGCGCTGGCGGCGGTGCTTCAGGGCGGCCTCGATACCATGCGGCGCGCCGGTGTGAGCGTGGTGGGGGGACACTCGGTGCGCGACCCCGAACTCAAGTTCGGCTACGCCGTCACCGGGATCGCGAGGAGGAAGGACCTGCTGCGCAACTCAAGCGCGCGCCCGGGGGACGTGCTCTTCCTCACCAAGCCGCTCGGCACCGGCATCCTGTCCACCGCACTCAAGCAGGGAAAGCTCGACCCCAGCCTGACGCGGCGGCTCGCCACGCACATGGCGGCGTTGAACCGCGCTGCCTCCGAGGCGGCGGTGGCGAGCGGCGCGCGCGCGGCGACGGACGTGACCGGCTTCGGGCTGCTGGGTCACGCAGCGCAAGTGGCCGACGCCTCGGGAGTGTCGTTTGCCCTCGAGCCCACGGCGCGCTGGTTCCTGCCGCGCGTGTTGGAGTTCGCTGCGGCCGGCGTGGCGCCGGGCGGACTCGGCCGCAATCGTGAGTTCTATAGCCCCTCGGTGGCGGCCTCGGCGTTGGCCATACCCCTGCTGGATGCGTTGTATGATCCCCAGACCTCGGGCGGGTTGCTGGTGGCCGTGCCGGCGCGTCGCGCGCGGGCGTTCGAGCTGGCGCTCCGGCGGCGCCGCGTGTGGTTCGTCTCTGCGGGCGAGGTGCGGCGGCGTGGACCGCACGCCATCCTTTGGGGATGACGGAAACTCGGAACGTGCGGGAGCGAATGGGATCTGGTGGTCCCCGGGGACTTCAAATCCCGCGGTCGGGCGCCTCAAGCGTCCGAGGTGGGTTCG
>CAZADU010000437.1:0-1912 GCA_964483945.1 uncultured bacterium | reverse complement strand
CGAGCACGAGCGTGAACTCGCTCGAGTCCTTGTCGGCCGACACCGTGCCCGTGCCGGCCGCGTAGCCGGCGAACGCGAGTGTGGCGAGTGCCACGCTCGGCCAAGCCGGCAGCGAATCGCCGGAGCGGCCGGCTCGTGCGGCCACGACGGAGCCGCGTGTGGCGCGGTCGCGCCGGTGCGGTGTGCGGGGTTCGCGTGGCGTGGCCATGGTGTGCACGAGTCTCGCATGGCCGTTCCGCCGCCGTCACGTGGTGCGGCTGGACAGCCGCGCGCCGGACGCTTCGCCTGTCGCCCGCTCTCGGGCCACCGGGCCTCGCGGCTCAACCGCGGCCCCGCGCTGGCCGATGACTCTCCGAGGCGCGCCTTCTCCCGGCGGGTCAGGGAGGACCGCATGCGGTTCCAGCACATCCTCGCCGCCGCCCTGCTCGTCGCGACCGCGACCGGCGCGCAGGCTACCACCGACCCGATCCGCCAGGCGCGTAACGTGATCGAGCGCTACGTCCAGGCCACTGGCGGGCGCCCCGCACTCGACGCCGACACGCTGTTGCACCGCATGGGGCACTCGCTCGGCAATGGCATGAGTGGCCGTTGGCAGGACTGGCGGCGGGGTGCCCACCAACGGTTGCGTATCGAACAGACCGGACTCCTGCGCACCAAGGAGGGATTCGACGGCACTTCGGGCTGGCGCACCGACTTCACGAGCAAACAGGTAGGCCCCGTCGAGGGCAAGGACCTCGAGGCGCTGCGCGCGGCGGCCTGGTTCGAGAGCGAGCAGTGGGCCCACGACACCACGGCTCGTGTGCTCATGGGTGCGGCCGCGTTCCTCGCCGGCCGCTCGCTCCAGTCGGTCGAGATCACGCCGCCTGTGGGACCCAAGAAGCAGCTGTGGTTCGACAAGAAGACCGGGCTGCTCGCTCGCGTCACCCACTACCGCGACCAGTACGACTGGAATGAGGAAGTGGGCGGGTGGAAGGTGCTCGCAGGGCGAAAGCGCGCGACGCTGTTCACCATCGGCATGCCGGAGTTCCCGCAGAGCTACTCGCGCTTCGACGTGGACAGCGTGTGGGTGCGCGGGCCGCGCGACCCGCGCGCGTTCTCGCCCCCGGCCTCCTCGGCGCGGCCAGTGACGTGGCAGAACGCGCGCGACCGAATCGAGCTGCCGTTTCGCTACCAGCGCGGGCATGTGTGGGTGAAGCTGTCCGTGAATGGCAGTACCCCCGCTGAGTTCATTCTCGACACGGGCGCGTTCAACACCTGCCTCGACCGCAGTTATGCCCAGCAGCTCGGCCTCATCGCCGAGGGCGAACACGTCGCCCAAGGTGTGGGTGGCTACGATACATTCGGATTCACCCGGCTCTCCTCACTGCGCTGGGCCGCGCCTTCGGGAGCGAGCGTCGAGTTGCGCGACCTGCGCTCGGGCGTGATCGAACTTCAGAATTCCCTGAGCTCGAACGAGTGGGGGCGTACGGCGGGCTTGCTCGGCTACGACGTGCTCAGCCGGTTCACGCTCGAACTCGATTTCGACCGTGAAGTGCTGGTGCTGCACGAGCCCTCCCGCTACAAGCACTCGGGCCCTGGCGAGGCGATTCCGATGACGCTGCACGGCAATGTGCCGACCGTCGAGGTGACGCTCGACGGCCGCTGCACGGGCACCTACATCGTGGACGTGGGCAATTCGAGCGTGCTCTCGGTGGGTGCCGAGCAGGTGCAGCGGTGCGGATTGCTGGGGCTTCGGCGCAAGGACGTGCAGCACTGGGTGGGCGGGATCGGCGGTGCGTTCACCGAGACCGTCTGCCGCATGGACAGCCTGCGGCTTGGGCCGTTTCGCATGGACGGGCCGGTGGTCGGGCTCACGACGCACCATCGCGGCGGGTCCGGAAGCAAGGAAGTGCAGGGCAATCTCGGCACCTCG
>CAZADU010000436.1:0-13250 GCA_964483945.1 uncultured bacterium | reverse complement strand
CGGAACGCGTGCGGCTCGTGCGCGCGGCGCCAGTGCGCGATCACCAGGTGCATGGCCTCGTCCAGCAGCCCCAGTGCGAACAACTCCGCGGCCGAGGAGCGCGGCGAGCCGGGGCGCGCGGCGTCCAGCGCGGCGGCGAAGCGGTGCGCGGCCTCGGGACGGGCGAGGACGGCGTGCCCCGACGAGGCGAACAGCAACTCGTCGAAGCAGCAGCGCTCTCGCATCGCGCGCGAGACGTGGAACTCGTGCGGCAGGCCGTGGGCGTGCATGTGGACTCCAAAGGGGACGCGCGAGTGTAGCAGGAGGTGGAGCACGCAGCGCCGCAACGGGTTCGCGAGTGCGGATGACGCGCGACTGGAGTGCGTGGTGCCGCTCGCGCTCGAATCGGCACGCACGCTCACGCGCAGCGCTCGATGGCGCAAGCAGTTCGCGCTCGGGGCCCCGTGTCGGACCCAGTCGCTGTGGATAACTCCGCACGCGCTGCGGACTCGAGGTGCGCGGCGTGCTCTCGCGGGAGCGCGCGCGGCGTGAGTTTCTCGCCGCGGCCGGGAACGTCGTGCGCAGCGCGCGATTCGCGCGACCCGTTCGATCCCCGCTCCAACACACCAGGGCCAGCTCGCGGCCCGGCCCGGAGATTTGTCTTGGCGTGTGCATGCATGGCGCGAAAGAATCTACTCGCGCGACCCTGCCCATTCCCTCTCCGGGTCCGCGCCCACCCCCGCCCCTCGCTCCGCACCCCGACGAAGGAGACCTCGGATGGTCGCCATCGCCTGCATTCCCACCGCCCCGGAACTCGTCGCCCACCTCGATCGCCACGTCGTCGGCCAGCGTCGCGCCAAGCGGCGACTCGCCATGGCGGTCTACCGCCACTACCTCGGGCTCCGCCTGCGCGCACTTTCGCAAGCACGCGAGGGCCTCGGCCGCCAGCACCAGTTGCTGCTCGGTCCCACCGGTGTGGGCAAGTCGCACCTCGTGCGCACGCTCACGCACGTGCTCGGCGTGCCGACCGCGTTCGTCTCGGCCCCATCGCTGGTCGAGACGGGCTATGTGGGCACGCCCGTCGAGGCCGCGTTCACGACGCTGCTGGAGCGTGCCCACGGGGACGTGACCCTCGCCGAGCACGGCATCGTGTTCCTCGACGAGTTCGACAAGTTGCGCCGTTCGCGTGAACTGAGCCGTGATGTCTCGGGCGAAGGGGTGCAGAACGGCCTGCTCACGTTGCTCGATGGCCGGCCCGTGCGCGTGCGCCACCGAGACCGCGAGGTGACGCTGGACTCGAGCCAGGTGCTGTTCCTGTGCACCGGGGCCTTCGTCGGGCTGACGGGCCTGGTGCGCGAGCGGCTCTCTCGCGCCGAGGCCGGCCTGGGTTTTCGCAGTCGCACCCGAGTGCGCCGCGACCATGACTCGCCGGAGCTGCTCGCACAGGTGACCCCCGAGGACCTCGAGCGGTTCGGGTTCATCCCCGAGTTGGTCGGCCGATTCGCCGGCATCGTCGCACTGGACCCGCTGACACGCGACGAACTCGAGCGCGTGCTCGCGGACGTGAGCGGCTCGCCGCTGCAGCAGCAGGGCAAGTTATTCGAACTCCACGGCGTTCGCCTCGAGGTGTCGGAAGATGCGCGCGCCGCGATCGTGGACCGGGCGATCGCTCAGGGGCTGGGTGCTCGTGCGCTGCATCGCATTGTGTGCGAGGTGTTCGGCGCGCTCGAGTTCCGCCTGCCGGACCTGGCGCGCGAAGGCGTGGGGATGGTGCGCATGACGCGCGCCGCGGTCGAGGGACGGGGCGAGCCCGAGTTCGTGCCCGCGGACTTCCTCGACGGAGCGCCCACTGAGACCGAAGCAGAGCGGTTGCGGCTCGGGCCCATCGGACGGCCCCGGCGCCCTCTGGCGGAGGACAACCGCCCGTTCCTGCCGCGGGAACGTCGCCGGTCACCGCGACCACCGTTCGACGGCCCGTCGCTGTTCGAGCCCGGAGCCTGACTCAGGGCACGAAGGGGGCCGCCGCCTGCACGCTGTCGCCCGGGGCCACACCGGGCGGCGGCGTGCGCTCCGCGGGCTGCAGCAGTGCCGCGGCCGCACCGCGCAACACGACGCGCAGTGATTCCGCTGCGGGGACGCGCTCGGGTGCGAGGACTTCGCGCGTGCTCATCTTGCGCGCGATGAACGCCATCTGCGCGCGCGCCCACGGGCGCAGCTCGCCATGCGCGTCCACGCGCGAGCGCCAGCGGCTCGGGCTTGGCACCAGCACGGTCAGGAACAGAGCCTCGTCGAGCGTGAGGTCGGCGGGGTCCTTCGCGAAGTAGAACCGAGACGCTTCTGTGGCACCGTGCACGCCAGGCCCCCACTCGATGATGTTCAGGTAGATCTCGAGCAGGCGGTCCTTGGAGAGTCCGGTGAGGTGCTCCAGCACCCAGGCCAGCACGACCTCCTGGCCCTTGCGTGAGAGCGTGCGCTGGTGGCCGAGGAACAGGTTGCGCGCGAGTTGCATGGTGATGGTGCCGGCGCCACGGCGGAACGCCCCCGCGCGCAGGTTTTCGGCGATTGCGCCCTGGATCGCGGCGGTGTTGAAGCCGCGGTGGCGGTAGAAGCCGCCGTCCTCGTTGGTGAGAAGCGCTTCGCGTAGCAGCGGGCTCACGAGTTCGAGCGGACGGAAGTCGGGATTCTCGGGAGACAGGTCGCGATACACCGTGCCGCGCGGCACGTGGATCGCGGCAAGGAACGGCCCCTGCAATCTGCGCAGTGGCACGCGAGCGCCGTCAGGTCCGAGCACCAGGCTGTGCGGGATCACGTCGGCCGTGAACCGCGTACTCTCGGGCCACGCCACGTTGACGTCGAGGCTCGCGCGCCAGTCCCACGAGCCGCTCATGCTGAGGTCGGCGAGCGGACCGAGCATGGCGGGTGGCACGCTCTGCTGCAGGCCATCGGCGGTGAGCCGGTCGGCCTCGAGTACCCAGCGAAAGCGCGGGCCCTTGCGCTGCACCTCGCCCGAGAGTGCGAGCTCGAACTGCCCGAGGCGCAGACGCGTACCTTCGGCGATCCGTAGTACGCCGGCGCGGCGGTCCTGCGTCACGCGGCCGTCCACCGACAGCTCCAACCTGGAGACTGCGCGCACCGGCCCGCCCAGATCGAACGAGGCGCGCCCCGTCAGTCGGTCGTCTCGGTTCCAGTCGAGTGCGATGTCGAACGGCACGCGCTGTTCGTTGGCGAGCAGGCCCGCCGCGGCCATCTGCACGCCGTTCGCGCGGTGCGTCAACGTGAGCGCGTCGAGCCGCGCGAACAGCGAGTCACCGCGCGTCACATCGAGCGACGTGATGCGGATCTCGGGCAGGCGCCGCGCCGGCAGCAACAGTACCTGTGCCACTTGGTCCGCGGCGGCGCGCACACGGGGCGAGGCGGGTCCGCGCGAGTCCTCGGCAGGTGTGTCCATTGCGTCGGCCTCCCGTTCCGAGCCGGCGGGCAGTTGGATGCTCATGCCGTCCAACTCGAGCCGCGTGATGCGCGGTCGCAGACTCAAGAATCGCGGGGCGAGCGAGACCGCCACGCGCTCGGCGCGCAACGCGGGCCCGGGGCCCGTTCGACGCGCCACCGACAGCGCGCGTACTTCGACGCCCAGCGGCCAGCGGAACGTCAGCGCGCCCCAGTTCACGTCGTAGCCCCGGTCGGCGGCCGTGGCGCGCAGCCGCGCGCCGATGAGGGGTGTGGCGATCCACGGCAGCGCAAGCACGAGCGCCAACAGGATCACGCCGGTGGCAATCAGCCAGCGGCGCGTGCGGGGTGTGAGTGGGAAGCGTTTCATGGCGCGGTCACACTACTGACGCCGCTCTGCGCACGCCACCGCGGACACGGTGCGTGCGCGTGACGATGAGTGCCGTCATATGCATGGGGAACGGTCGATTCACCGTCGCCTTGTGGCCGGCGGCCGCTCTTGCTCGGGCGGACACGGATCGAGAACGCGAAGGCCGCTCCTCTCGGGAGCGGCCCTCGGTGGGGGACTTCACGATCAGGGTGTCAGCGCACGGGTGCGGGACGCGCCGCCTGCCATTCACGCCACAGGTCATCCGCCTCGGCCACGAATGACAGGTGCCGGGGCACCCAGCCGAGTTCGCGACGGGCCTTGGACGACGAGACCTGGAGGTCGTTGAGCAGCAACTCACCAAACGCTCCGTGCGTGCGCACGAGGTCGTCTGCAGGCCAGGACACCGTGCGGCTGCCGGTAGCCTTCGCCACGGACTCCGCCAGTTCCTTCACGGTGTGGTGCGACTCGTCGGCGAGTAGGTAGCGCTCGCCGGCGGTGGCGTGTTCGAGTGCCAGTGCGTAGGCGTCCGCAACGTCGTCGCGATGCACGAGGCCCCAGTGCTGCGAGCCGTCGCCGGGGTAGGTCACCGTGTGCGAGTCATGCGCTTCGGCGAACCAGCCGCCGAGGATGCCGCGGTGTTCGCCGTACACCATGCCGGGCCGAAGGATCACCACGGCCACATCGTGTGCCGACAGGTCGAGCGCGATCTCCTCGTGCGCCGCGCGCCATTGCACCAGCGACAGCGGCTCGAGCGGTGTGTTCTCGTCGGCGTGTCCATCGAGTCCATGGCCGTGCACCCACAGGCCGCTCGTGTAGAGCACGCGCCGCACGCGGCCATCGAGTGCGGCGACGCGGATCTCGTCGAGTGCGGCCTGGTCCGCTTGGGCGGGGCCGTCTTCGGCGTCGAAGGCGGTGTGCACCGCGACATCGCAGTTCTGCAGGACGCCGCGCCAGCCGTTGTCCTTGATGAGGTCCCCGATCACGGGCGCGATTCCGGCCGCCTCGAGTGAGGCAGCGCGTTCGCGCCGGCGAGTGAGGCCGAATACCTGGTGGCCCTGTCGCGCCAATCGCGCGGCCACCGCGCCACCGACATAACCCGTGGCTCCCGTGACGAAGATGCGCTGCTTCATAGTGCCGCTCCCTTGGCCCACACCTGTCCCTCGGGCTCTGGTTTCGGCCCGGCAGAGCCGGGCTTGAGGCCGATGTTGGGAGGCGTTGGGCCTACTCTTCGAACGCGTCAGATGCAGCGATATTCCCTCGCGCTCGTCAGGTGTGGGCAAATCCACCCGATGCGTGACCGGAGGGCGCAGCGAGGCCACATTCGCTCGCATTCGCGCCCGACGGCATGCACCACCGGGATCCGTGCGCGATACGTGTAAAGCTCACGTATCCAACGCGCTGCCGGCTGCGCCGTTACTCGCCGCGATACGTGCAGCGCGAAGCGCAGGTCTCGTGGATCGTGATCGCCGCGAGGTACGGCACGAGCGGCGTGAGGCGCTGCCACAACCAGTGCGCGAGGATCTCGGAGGTGGGGTTCTCGAGCCCCTCCACGTCGTTGAGGACGCGGTGGTCGAGTTCCTGCTTGAGCACAGGCTCCACGCGCGCGGCGATCTCACCGAAGTCCACGAGCCAGCCGAGCTTGGGGTCGACCCGCCCCGCCACGCACACCTCGATACGATACGAGTGGCCGTGCATGCGGAAGCACTTGTGGTCCGTCGGAACCAACGGCAGGCGGTGGGCGGCCTCGAAGCGGAACTCCTTCACCAATTCGACACGCACGGGGGACGGCTCCTCAGGACGGCTCGTAACGGGTGGGGTCGGGCACTTCCGCCTCGCGGAAACCCTTCGCGCGCAGGCGGCAGCTGTCGCAGGTGCCGCACGCGAGTCCCGCGAGCGAGGGATCGTAGCAGGAATGCGTGAGCGCGTAGTCCACGCCGAGTGAGAGGCCCAGTCGGATGATGCCCGCCTTGTCCAGTGCCATGAGCGGCGTGTGCACGGTGAACCGCGCACCCTCGCTTCCGGCCCGCGTGGCCAGGGCGGCGAGCGATTCGAACGCGCTCACGAACTCCGGCCGGCAATCGGGGTAGCCCGAGTAGTCCTGCACGTTCATGCCGGCCACGAGATCGGTGCCGCCTAACGTCTCGGCGAACCCGAGTGCGACGGCGAGGAACAAGGTGTTGCGCGCGGGCACGTAGGTGGAGGGGATCGCCGCGGCCATGGCGGCCTCGTCGCGGCCCTTGGGTACGGGTGACTCGGAGGTGAGCGACGAGCCGCCGATGGCGCGCAGATCCACGCTCACCTGGCGATGGTCGCGGGAACCGAGGGCGGCCGCCACTCGGCGTGCGGCGTCGAGTTCGACGCGGTGGCGCTGGTTGTAGTCCACGGCGAGCGTGTGGCACTCGAATCCCTGCGCGCGCGCCCAGGCCAGGCACGTGGCGGAGTCGAGCCCGCCCGAGAGCAGCACCACCGCTTGTCGCGGGCGGACGGGAACCGTACTCATACGCCTCGTCTCGCGCCCCACAACCACACGTGCAGCCTCGGCGAGAGCCGCAGGCCCTCGCGCTTGCAGATCTCGGCGAGCACCAGCGCACGCGCATGCAGCGCGGTGTCGGTGAGCCCCTCGGGCATGAGCATCACCCGTTCGCGCGGCAGCGCGGCGTCGCGCACGAGCCGCAGCGCGTCCTCCTCGCCGCCTTCGGCCACCACCAGTTTCACCCACGTGCGCGGGTCAGCGGTGAACGCGGCCGTGTGAGCCCAGGTCTCGGCCCAGCGCTCGGTCACGCCCGGCAGCTTGGGCGACCACATATAAGCGATGCGCTCGTGTGTGATCGGCGGCGGGGCGATGCCGCTGGTCTCGATTTCGACGCGTGCCCATTGGCCGGCCGCGGCCGCGAGCAGTTCGTCGACCCGCGGATGCTCGAGCGGCTCGCCGCCCGTCACCACCAACAGCGGCGCCGGACCGAGAGCACGCAACTGCGCGAAGGCCTCGGCCAGCGTGCACTCGCGGCCGAGCGCAGGGTCCCAAGTGTAGCGCGTGTCGCACCAGCGGCAGCCCACGCCGCAGCCCTGTAGCCGCAGGAAGTGCGCGGGCGTGCCGGCCGAGGGGCCCTCACCCTGAAGCGAGAGGAAGGATTCGGAAATGCGGAGGGTCATAGCCCTTGGGCCTGATACCGGCACTGCGGATGAGCTCAGGGTTGTTCGAACTCCGCCGGGCCGAACGATGGCACCAGCGCGATCCGGTTCGTGAGCACGTCGAGGGAGTCGCGGCGGTGGGACGTGGCGAACCACAGCCCGCCGTGTTCCTCCCAACCCTCCCAGCTGTACGAGACGGGTGGCGGTTCCTGGCCCTGGAGCACCATCTCCCAGCGCTCGATGCGGCGGGTCGAGCGGTTCACCCACACGCAGTAACGGTCGCCTGGCGTGAGCCCGACGTTCGCGAAGCTCAACGCGAGCCGGTCGTACGTGGCGCCCGCCAGCGTCGTGTCGCCCGCGTGCTCGAGCGTCACGCCGGGGTCGCGCAGCTTGTACGGCATGAGCAGCCAGTA
This sequence comes from uncultured bacterium, assembly GCA_964483945.1. GTDB lineage: Bacteria > Eisenbacteria > RBG-16-71-46 > RBG-16-71-46 > RBG-16-71-46 > JAIOPA01. Next base: position 5,909 of record CAZADU010000436.1, on the reverse strand, counting down.
CGAGTCGTTCACCCACATGCGCTCGCCGCGCTTCACCATCTTGTGCAGCGAGTCGGCGTCCTCGATGCGCTGGCCGTCCACCCAGGCCATGCCGCTCGTGGTGTCACCCACCGTGTGCAGGATGACGAAGCGCTGCCCGAGTGCGTTCACACCCTCGACACGGTGCTGCCCGGTCTGGCGGTCCCACGCGTGTCTTCGGAACCTGCGCGCGGTATCGACCGACGTGGAGCCGAACGACCAGCGCAGGCCGCGCGTGGAGTCCCAGCGAGCTTTTCCGCCCAGCGACGTCATCACCTGGTCGGCGATCGCGACGGGGTCCGCGGCGCGGCGCATACTGCACGCGCCGGAGACGGCGAGCAGTGCGAGCAGTCCGGCGGCGGCGGCGGCGCGCAGGCGGCGCATCAGTGCTTCCCGCCACGATGCAGGTCGAATGTCTTGAGGCAATTGAAGCACTTCCAGTGGTAGGTGTCCTGCCCTGAGGGCCACGTCACCCAGTCGTGACGACCACAGCCCGGACACGAGATGCGGCTCTTGTTGGCGTCGTTCTTCGGCGTCTCGGTCATGGGAAACTCCGGGGATAGGGGTCCGACCGGGCAGTATAGCCGCGTGGTCGGGAGCTCGCCTACCGGGGGCGGGCGCGGCGCACGTAGACGCCGAGACAGCGGTCCTGCACCACGCGATAGCCGCCCGCGGCCAACCGTGTGGCTGCTTCGTCGTGGCGGATCCCGGTCTGCAGCCACACCACGGCGGGGCGTCGCTGCGGCGGGAGCGCCAGCAGTGCGTCAGCCAGCTCGGGTATCGCGTCGGAACGCCGGAATACATCCACAACGTCCACACCGGATGGCAGTTCGGCAATCGAGCTGAGTGTGCGCTGGCCGAGGGCTTCGGGCGTGCGCGGGTTCACGCCGATCACGCGGACGCCGGAATCCCTGATCAGCGACGGGATCGTGTACGCGGGAGCGTCGGGATCGCTGTCGTCCTTGATGCCCACGACCGCGACCGTGCGCATGTTGCGCGCGATGGCGACGAGCGAGTCCTCGTCGCTGACCTGCTCGCCCGCGCTCATTCCGACGCCGCGCGGCTCACTCCACCTCTTCCTCGTCCGCCTCGTCCTCGTCCTTCTCCGGGCGAGGCGTGAGTCCGTCGAGCCCGTACTGGAGCAGATCGGGGAGCCGTTCGACGAAGGCTGAGCGCGGCAGTGCCGCATCGGCACCGGCTTCGAGCGCATTGCGGCGGAGCGCGGTCTCCACGTGCGAGTAGAAACCCACGATCGGCAGCCCCGGTTGCGCCGCCTTGAGCGTGGCCACGAGTTCCACAGCACTCGGAGCATGCAGGTCGATGAGCAGCAGTACAGCTCCCGCCTCGGCGGCGCGTGCGACCGCCCGCGGCGGCGGCACCAACTCGAGCGGCACACCGGCATGGCGCGCAGTGGCGGAGACACGGACGGCGAAGAACAGGTCGGGGACGACGGCAAGGACCAAGCGTTTCGGTGGGTTCATACTCCGAGGTTGCGGCCCGGCACGCTCGGCGTCAACCGCGCGGGCGTGACCCTCCGGCAGGTCCGGCGTGCTTCGGGTCCCGTCAGCGCCCGGAGTATTCGCGTCGTTCGAGCGAGCGAGCAGCGAGCGCGAGCGGGATCGCGGCGAATGCCACAGCGGCCACGAGCATCGCCAGCGCGGTGACGGGTGCTACAGGCGTGGCGGGCTGCAGGTGCGCGAACGTGAGCCACGCGCCCGCGAGTGCAACCGACAGCAGCGCACTCACGAGCCGGCCGCCGGGAGCGAGCATCGCACGCGGGTCGGTCCAGGCCGACTCGCCGAACATCGCTCCCGAGAGCAGGCCCGTCGACAGGGTGGTGATTGCCGCGGCGCATGCGAACACCGCCACGTCGACCGCTGAGGCGAATGACAGTCGGAACACGAGTGCCACGACGATCACCGCGACGACCACCACGCCGAGTGCGGCGACACCGATGCCGAGCGAGCGCAGCTGCATCCAGCGCGCACCACCCACGGGCGAGAGCCTCGCCCACGCGAGCGAAGCGCGTTCCAGCGGCAGCGCGCGGGCGGCGAGGTCGTGCCCGAGGCTCACCGAGAGCGCGATCACCATGTCGCGCGCGATCGAGAGCGGGGCGAGCGGTGCCAGCGGCAGAATGGCGAGCGGCAGCAGCGACCACAGTGCCAGCCCAGCGAGCGCATCCAACGTGACGGGCCAGTCGCGGGCGGCGAGTGCGGCATCGCGCCGCAAGAACGCGCTGGCCAGACTCGGTGCGCGCCGGCTGCTGCCGCGAGTGACGCGGCCGGGCGAGCCGGAGGAGCGTGACATGACCGTTTCGAGGAGCGCGCCCGCCACCGCGGTCGCGCCCGCCACCGCGGCAAGTGTGATGCCCGCGAACCCGGCCAGCGCGGCGGCCGAGCCCCGTCCGCCCGCGATCGCCTGCGCCGCCCACGTGGCGGGCGACCAGTCAGGTGGTGCGGGAAGCGCTCGCAGCGCAGCACCGAGGTCCATGCTGTCGGCGGCGAGGCGCGGGACCCAGAACGTGTTGGCCACCCAGCCGGCGATGAACGCGAACGTGGCGAGGAGGGCCAGCGGTTCACGCAGGTACGCCGCCGGTGCCAGGCGCAGCAGTGGGATCGCGAGCAGTGTGCCGAGCGCCAGGGGCAGCGCCCACACGCCGAAAAGCGCCAGCAGCATCACGGGCGCGGATGGCGGCCCGTTGACGTATGCGAACGCCAGTACCGCGGGCAGTGCGATGGCGAGCACGGGCGGCAGCGTGCGCGGCAGCGTGGCCACGAGCTTGAGGACGAGGATGTCGCGCGCCGAGAGTGGGGCCGCGCGCAGCAGGTCCAGGTCGGGCGCGGTGACGGCGGCCGACACCACGGCATGCAGGTCGCCGATCACCAGCATGAGCATGGCGATCGTGAACGCCCAGCCGAGCAGGTTCGTGTGCACCGAGGGCGGCACGCCCACGGCGGCGGCCGATTCGAACAGAACCACCAGCGCCATCCCGCTCGCGACGGTGAGCAACAGTATGAGCAGCACGGGCAGAACGCCGGCCCTCGGGCGGCCGCTGGACCAGAGTGCGCGGCGCGCCAGTGTGAAGCCGGTGCGCGCGACCGCGGCGCGGTTCATCCGTCCCGGCCGAGCTCGAGGAAGACGTCCTCGAGGGAGCGGTCCGCGTGCGTGCCGCGCAGCTCGGCCAGCGTGCCATGCGCCATGACGCGGCCGGAGCGCAGAATGATGACGCGGTCGCACAGGCGTTCGGCCACATCCAACAGGTGCGTGCTCACCAGCACGCCGCCACCCGCGGCCGCGTGTTCACGCAACAGGTCCTTGAGCGTGCGCGCTGAGACGGGGTCCAGCCCGTTGAGCGGTTCGTCCAGCAGCAGCAGCGGCGGCGAGTGCAACAGGGCGGCGATCAGCGCGGTCTTCTGGCGCATGCCAAGCGAGTAGCCCTCGAGTGTGCGGTTCGCGTCGGCGGCGAGCTCGAGCCGCTCGAGCAATGACTCGGCGCGGCGCTCGGCGGCTTCCGCGGGCAGGTCGTACAACGCCGCCACGAACGCGAGGAACTCACGCGCCGAGAGCCGGTCGTAGAGGTAGGGCCGGTCGGGGACGAATCCGAGCCGTGCCTTCGCCACGCGCGGCTCGCGTGCGAGGTCGGCGCCCGCCACCTCGATGCGACCCGCATTCGGCGACAGCAATCCCGCGACACAGCGAAGCGTCGTCGTCTTGCCGGCACCGTTGGCACCCAAGAACCCGACGATCTCACCGCGTCCCACACCGAACGAGACGCCCGCGACGGCCTCGACCGCGCCGTAGCGCCGGATCAGACTGTCCACCACCAGCGGGGGCGAGAGGGAGGTCACGCCGACAGCGCCCTCGCCAGCGCCGGCAGGCTCCGGTCGTAGCGGTAGGACACGTTCATGTGGCCGTCTGCGTATTCCTCGTGCACGTGCGCGATGCCGAGCCGCCCCAGTTCGCGCGCGAACGCCCGCGCGCCGTGGTGCAGGTGGTACTCGTCGCGCGAGCCGCAGTCGATCCACAGCAGGCGCATCGCGCGCATCGCGTCGGCATGCGCCGGCAGCCGACGCAGCGGGTCGTGTTCGAGCCAGCGTTGCCAGACGTCGTCTCGCGGCAGACCGGAAGCAAGATCGAACGGGAGTCCCACGCCCAGTTCGGCGGCCGGCTCAGGCGAGTAGCACGCGGCCATGCCCAGGATGTTGAGTGCCAGGAAGTCGTCCTTGCCCTTCTGCGGTGTGGCCTCGAATGCCTCGAGGAACCGCTTCACGCCGCCCGCGGCTTGAAGCACCGAGCAGGCCTTCGGGAAGTCGGGCTGGTAGCAGTATTCGAACAGCATGTCGCCGCTGTGGCAGGCGATGGCGCCGAACACGTCCGGATGGCGCATGCCGAGATGCAGCGCTCCGAACCCTCCGGAGGACTTGCCGGCCACGCCGCGGCGTTCGCGCCCGGGCAATGTGCGATATGTGGCGTCGGCCCACGGCACCAACTCGCTCACGATGTGCGTCTCGTAGCGACCGGTGGCGGCCGAGTCCATGTACTGCGAGCCGCCGAATCGCGTGAAGCAGTCGGGCATCACCACGATCATCTCGGGGGCACCCGCGGCATTCAGCGCGTCGAGCCGGTCGTCGAGCGACGGGCTCCAGGGATTGTCGTTCAGCAGCATGCGGCCGCGGCCGGTGAAACCGGTGAGCACGAACACCACCGGGTAGCGCGTCGCCGGCGAGGTGTCGTAGGAGGGCGGCAGATAGACCGGCACGCGGCGCACGTGCGGGTCGCCCGCCGGATTGCCCTGCAGCACGCGGCTCTTGAATTCCGCGACTTCGACACGTCCTCGGTTCATGGGAGCTCTCCCGGTGCGAATGACGCGACATTTCCCGGCACGGGGCCACGTGCTTGGAGTTGCCTGACCAGGCGCACCGTCACGCTATCCTCGCGCCACGCCGGCAGGATCTGCTTGAGCTTCGCAAGATGCCCCGCGGCCGGCTCGTCGAGCCACACCTTCATCAGGCCCTCGACCAGGTCGCGGCGCGCGAGCCAGTCGCTGGGCTTCAGTTCCGTCGCCACCTGGGTCTCGAGCAGCGCGTACTTCGGATTCACTTCCTGGAGTAGCAGTCCCAGCATCGCATGCGGCTCGGGATGCCCGATGCCGCAGCGCACGGCCTCGATGAGTTCGCGACGCGCCTTCAGCGTGTCGCCATCCTCGAGGGAACCGCGCGCCTTCCGCAACCAGAGGATGCGCGCGGTGCTGTCGTCGCGCGCCCCCCACTCACTCCACGCGCGTTCGGCCAGCGGCCGCTGCCCGCTCCACAGCGCGGCCCAGCCGAGCCAGTACCAGGCGTCGACCCGGGCGCCGCCCTCCTCGAGGCCGCGCCGGAACGCCCACAACGCTCCCGCGGGGCGACCGAGCAGCAGCAGGTCCCCACCCACCTGGAACAACGGTTCGCGCGACTCGGCGTAGAGCGGTGCGAAGCCCGTCCCGTCCCAGTACAGGAACTTCACCGGGTGGCGCGCGGCCGTGGTCTCGCCGTAGGTGGAGAAGAAGTACGACTCCAGCGAGTCGTCTTTGTAGAGATGGCGCACCGCCGGGCCATTGCCCATCTGGAACCCGGCCCACGGCGGCAGCGTGGCGAAGAAGAAACGCGTGCCCTGCCCGACGCGTGGCAGCGTGCGTGCCAGCGATGTGCGCATGTCGGCCGAAAGTGACGTGGCCCGTTCCAGGTAGTGCGACGTGATGTGCGATGTGCCGGTCCAGGGGTCCTCGCGCGAGGCGAACGCGAGCGGCGCCACGCCCGCGGCGTGCCACCAGAGCAGGGCACCGGCCAGCACCACCCAACTCCAGCCAGACAGCCTCGCGGTGGCGAGTGCGGCGAGCACGGCCCCGCCCACGG